>NZ_CALKTQ010000305.1 GCF_937997465.1 uncultured Campylobacter sp.
CGCCGTAATGCTTGTGCAAACAAGCCTTGCCGCGAGGCAAATTTTAAAAATAACGGCAAATTTAGAGAGACGTTTCGGGCGCGTGAGAAGCTTTAAAAACGCGCCTAGGACGCTTGATATAGATATTTTGTATTTTAGCGGACGAAACAGAAACGATGCGCGGCTGGTGCTACCGCATCCCGGCGCGCAAAGCAGGGCTAGCGTGATTTTGCCGCTTGGGACGATGAGGCGCGTTAGCAAAAGCGGAGTGAAATTTTAAAATTTAGCGGCCGCAAAGCCTAAATTTGAAGCGGGAACGGAAAATGCATAGCCTTTGCCGCGACGATTTGGGCTAAAGGCAGCTAAATTTAGCGAGAAACGAAGGAGAAGATTTGGCGACGAAGTTTTATACGTTTACCGGCGAGAGCAGTATGGAAGCGCTAAAAAAGGCGCAGGCTCAGTGCGGCGAGAGGGCGATCTTGGTAACGACGAAGCAAATTCAGCCAAAGACGATAAACAAAAAGCCGCTTTATGAAATTTTGGTCAGCGTCGAAGAGGACGCGAGCGAGCAGAAAAAAAATCAGCCACAAAAGCAAAATTTAAAGGGCTACGAGGAGTTTTTGCGCGCTCAGGCAGCAAAAGAGGAAAGGCCGCAAAAGATTATTTTAGACGAGCGCGAGCTTTTTGAAGTCGAAGCTCAAAGCGCTTTAGCTGCGGCAAATTTTAGCCAAAACTCCACGAGCTCAGCCTCGCAAAATCAAAACTACAAAACCGTTCAAAATAGCGGCGAGGACATACTCCTAAACATCTCAAAAGCCGCAAAAGAGATAAGCCAAATAGCAAATATCGAAACTATGCCTAGTCGCCAAGATCAAAACTACGATAAAAAGATAGACGACGTCGCAAGGCAAGTAAGTATGCTAAGCGAAAAAGTAAATATGATAGCCGATATGTTCTGGGAGGAGAGAGCGGGTGCTAGAAACAACCTAAGCATACCGCCCGAGTTTGCCAGCATCTACAAAGATGCCAAAAATAGCGGCATGAAAGAGGAACACCTAGAGCAGATAATGAAAATAACCGTGGAAAATATGTCGCCTCAGATGAAGGCTAATCCGACTGCGGTTAGGAGATATTTTAGCTCGCTGCTTAGAAAGATGCTACCGTGCAGGAGCGAAGAGGACGATAGAAAACAAAAGATAATGATGCTGGTTGGGCCGACCGGAGTTGGTAAAACCACGACTCTAGCTAAACTTGCTGCAAGATTTGCGTATGGAGACGGTAAGCGTGCAAAAACGGGCATCATCACGCTTGATACCTACCGTATCGGGGCGGTCGAGCAGCTGTTTCAATACGCAAAGATGATGAAGCTACCGATCCTTGATGTTATCGAAGTTGATGATTTTAAAAACGCACTAAAGCAGCTAAATCACTGCGAGGTTATCCTCATAGACACCACGGGCAGCTCGCAGTACGATAAAGAAAAACTGTCAAGGCTAGAAAAGTTTATAAAAAGCTCGGATGCGCATATAGACGTGCACCTGGTGCTATCGGCCGGGGCAAAGATCGAAGATATGCTTGAAATTTACAACGGTTTTAGCTTTCTTGACATCGACACCCTGATTATCACCAAATTTGACGAAACCAAAATTTTCGGTAACGTATTTTCGCTAGTTTACGAGACGAATAAACCGGTTAGTTTTTTCTCCGTCGGACAGGAAGTACCTGACGATATCTTGGTGGCAAAGAGCGAATTTTTAGTAAGTTGCGTATTAGAGGGATTTAGCAAGGAACATAATGAGTAATCAGGCCGAGAAACTAAAAGGCATAGTGGCCGCCCAAGCCAAGGCAAAAACTACGTATTTTATCGCTGTAACTAGCGGCAAGGGCGGAGTAGGCAAAAGCACCATAAGCGCAAATTTGGCTAACGTCTTGGCCAAAAGCGGGTATAGAGTCGCTCTTTTTGACGCGGACATAGGGCTAGCGAATTTAGACGTCATCTTAAACGTGCGCGTTAATAAAAATTTGCTTCACGTGCTAAAAGGCGAATGTTCCTTAAAAGATATTTTGATCGAGATAAAGCCGAATTTGACGCTGATTCCCGGTGAAAGCGGCGAGGAGATATTAAAATTTAACAATCAATTTTTGTGCGAGCAGTTTTTTGCCGAGTCGGCGAACCTTGACGGGCTTGATTTTATCATCATCGACACGGGCGCGGGTATAGGCGGAAACACGCGGCTATTTTTAGAGGCTGCAGACGAGGTCGTGGTGGTTACTATGCCCGATCCCGCCGCGATAACGGACGCTTATGCCGTTATAAAAATCACTTCAAAAGATAAAGACAACATCTCGATGCTTTTTAATATGGTAAAGAGCGAAAAAGAGGCGGTTAGGATATTTGAGCATATCCGCAAGGTAGCCAAGGCAAATATCGAAAATCCGTTAAATTTGGAGTTTTTAGGCGCTATTAGCGAGGATAAAAACGTCTCAAAGAGTATAAAACAGCGCACGCTATTTACCGACGATAGCGAATTTTGTCTGCCGAGCTTGGAGTTAAATCAGATAGCTCAAAGGCTTATTTCGAGATTGGAACAAAAAGTGCTTAAAGATGGTCAAGTCAATAGCTTTAGCGCCTTTTTTAAGCGCATGATTGAGCAATTTTAAATTTAGGATTTAGTTTTGAAAGCGGAAAATTTTATAGCATTTTTTACTGTTTGCGGATTTTTTACGGGAGTCGTTTTTTCGACATTAAAGTTGAATGATCCAATACAAATACTACTTTATACTTTTGTGATTACGTTTTTCTTTTATCTCGTGATTCACGTTATCATAATGAACTATATCGACGTCAGATTATCGTTTAAAAAGAGATTTGATAAAGAGCAATACGAGCAAACAGCTGATTATCTCATCGGAGAACTAGCTCTTAGAGAAAAGCGTATAGATAATATATTAAGTAAGCTAGCTAGCGAAAATATCCTAATAAAACAAGCGCTAGGTAAAAATGGCGAAAGAAATGCAAAAGCCGCATAATCCTTATGCCTCAAATTTAAAAAAAGAACAAGACGAGGTCGTGCTAGCCTACACGCCCGCTCTTCGCGCGATGGCTTTTAGGCTAAAGGAGCGTTTGCCCGCTCATATCGACGTTAGCGACCTGATCGGCGCTGGGCTGGAGGAGATGGTAAAGCTCTCCAGAAAATACGACAAAGAGCAAAACGACTCCTTTTGGGGTTATGCGCAAAAGCGAGTTTACGGCGCGATGCTTGATTTTTTACGCGGGCTTGACGTGGTTAGCCGCTCGGACCGTACTTTGGTAAAGTCTATCGAGGCTTTAGTAAATGAGTATTTTAATAAATTTGAGTGCGAACCCGACGATGTATATATCGCAGGAAAGCTAGGTATTGACGTAGAAAAAGTAAGCGAAGCAAGGAACGTGAGCGCCGTCGTCGCCGTCCTAAACATCGACGATCAAATGGAGCTAATGAGTGAGGAGAATACGCTAGAACGGGTCGAAAAAGAGGATTTGATAGAAAAGATAACTCAAATTTTAAACGAATTTGAGGAGCGCGATCAGCTCATCGTACAGCTTTATTATTACGAAGAGCTGAGTTTAAAGGAGATCAGCGAAATTTTGCAGATTACCGAGAGTAGGATCTCGCAGATACATAAGCGTTTGATGGAAAAAATAAGAAAAAAGCTTGAGGGTAAATAATGGCGGACATTTTAAGTCAAGAAGAGATAGACGCGCTACTAGAAGTCGTGGACGACGACGATGCTAGCGAATCTATCGGCGAAAAATCAAAAAAAGAAGAACAGCAGCAGGTAATAATTTACGATTTTAAACGCCCAAACCGCGTGAGCAAGGAGCAGCTGCGCGCGATAAAAGGCATACACGACAAGCTTGCGAGGAATTTGGCTTCTCAAATTTCAAGCGTCATGAGAAGTATCGTGGAGATCCGCCTGCACAGCGTCGATCAGATGACATACGGCGAGTTTTTGATGAGTTTGCCGAGCCCTACTAGCTTTAACGTCTTTTCGATCAAGCCGCTTGACGGTAACTGCGTTTTGGAGATAAACCCGAGTATCGCGTTTCCGATGATAGATCGCTTGCTAGGCGGTAACGGCGAGGGCTTTGAGACTAGCAGGGAGCTAACCGATATCGAGGTAAATTTACTCGATGCGATCCTAAGGATGATGATGCAGCGCCTAAAAGAGAGCTGGTCGATGATCACCGATATGTACCCGAACGTCGAGGCTAAAGAAAGCAGTCCAAACGTCGTGCAAATCGTAAGCCAAAACGAGATCGTTATAATGGTCGTCATGGAGATCATCGTAGGCAACTCAAGCGGCATGATAAATATCTGCTATCCGGTCATCTACCTAGAGCCGATCTTAAGCCGTCTAGCCAACCGCGACATAATGCTAGGCGAAACGAGCGCGAAAAAGAGCCGAAACAAAGAGCTAAAAACGCTGATCGGGCGAGCCGAGGTGCTATATGAGGCGATACTGGGCAAAAGTATCGTTAGCGTAAACGAGTTTTTAAATTTAAAAGAGGGCGACATACTGCGTCTTGACCGCTCGGCAAACGACAAAGCTATCGTAACGATCGATAAAAAAGAGGTATTTTTGGCTGAGGTCGGGCTGCATAGATTTAGAAAATCTATCCGTATAGAAGAGCTAATCAGAAGCGACAAAGACGAGATCAAAAATATCCTCGAGCAGTACGAAGAAGAGCGCAGGGCAAAACTCATGAGTACTGAGCACGAGGATGAGTACGAAGACGACGATATATTAGGCGAGGATGAAAACAATGAATGATTTTTTTAAAATTTTCGTAAACGAGGTAAAGGCTACGGTCGAAGGGCTAACGGGTAGGACGCCCGAGATAGGTGAGAGAAACGAATACGACGCTCCTAAGCAAGAAGGCATAAAGCCGCCTCTAGCCGTTGCAAACATAGCCGTTAGCGGCGATACGACGGCAAAGATGATACTAGTAGCCACGCCGGTACTGATGAGCGCGATCGGCGAATGGATGCTTGGAGAAGAAGAGATCTCGCGCAACGAAAATCTAAGCGAGGACGAGCTAGATGCCGCTAAAGAGGTATTTTCAAATATTATGGGCGCGTTTTCCACAAGCCTTGGCGCGCAAAAAGGCATGCCGAAGCTAAATTTCGAGGTAGCGAAAGTAAATTTCCTCGACGAGAGCGCAAATTTTGATTTGAACGCGTTTGAAAAAATATACGTCTACTCCGTTAAAATCGGAGACGTCAGCGAGCAAATCGCTATCGTGCTTGACTTTGCATTGGTGAAATTTTTAAATAAAGATCACAAAGAACCGGCCCAGCAAGCAACTCCTGCAAAAGGCGATCTAAGTATCGAGGAAATGCGAAATATCGGGCTCATCATGGATGTGCGCCTGCCGCTTCACGTGCGTATCGGCTCAAAAAGAATGCTGCTAAAAGACGTGCTCACGATGGACATAGGCTCGGTCATCGAGCTAAATCAGCTCGCAAACGACCCGCTTGAGATTTTGATCAGCGACAAGGTTGTGGCTCTAGGCGAGGTCGTCATCGTGGACGGCAACTTCGGCATCCAGATCACTCAGATCGGTACGAAAAAAGAGCGTCTCGAGCAGCTACGTTAAGGGCTAAAATCGGACGAATTCCGCCTTGGGGCGCTTTTTAAAACCAAGTCGTATTCGGCCAAATTTAGCACGAAATCGTGAGCAAATTTGGAGGCCTAAATTTGCAAGCCGCCGCATTTTTAGAAACCACCGCATAAATTTGCGTTAAAGGTTAAGGCGGCGGTTTTGTGATTTTAAAATGGGTTTGCTTTGCGAGTTTGCGCCGTTTGGCGCTAAAATTGCCGGCAAATTTGAGCAAAATTAAGCCGCTTTGATAGCTTTGCAAATTTGAAATCTACCTAAAATTAATCTCAAATTTAATTATGCGTCATTTGTTTTTAAATCCGTTTTGGCTATCATTGCTTTTAGATTCGCGTGGTAAATTTAGCCGCTATTTGCAGCTCTAGCGCGTAAATTTAAACTAAGAAAAAGAGAAATAATGGATGAAATTTTAAACGATCTGGCCAAATTTAGGGATTTTGCGACTTATAAAAATCCTAGCGTTACGTTTTTTGGCTCGGCTAGATTTGATGAAAACAGCAAATACTGTAAAATGGCCTTTAGCCTCGCAAAAGAACTTGCCGACGGTGGTTTCGCCGTCGTTAGCGGCGGCGGGCCTGGCGTGATGGAGGCGGCAAACAAGGGAGCGTACGAGAGCGGCAAAAGCCCGTCAATAGGCCTAAATATCGTGCTTCCGTTTGAGCAAGTGACGAACAGATACGCTACGAGCAACTTTGTTTTTTCAAATTTATCCGCTCGCAAATTTGCCCTCATCGAGCGCTCGAGCGCGTTTTTGGTGTTTCCTGGCGGCTTTGGGACGCTTGATGAGCTGTTTGAGATCCTAGTGCTCGCGCAAATCGGCGCCAAAAAAGCTAAAATTTTCCTCATCGGCAGCGAGTTTTGGAGTAAGCTTGATGATTTCATCAAAACCACGCTGATACATGAAAAAGCCGTCAGCGAGGAGGATTTGTCGCTTTATACGATCAGCGATGATCTAGACGCCGTGCGAGATGAAATTCTGGGAGTATTAAACTAAGCCGGTTTGCTAAAATTGTTCGAATTTTGAGGATTTGGCGAAGCTTGACGGGATCGCTTTTACGCTTTTTGCCAGATTTTTATCGTGATTCGCGGCTATACCGATCCTCAAATTTGACGCCGCTCGCGTCAATTGCCGATTTTAACTTCCGCTGTTTTTGCCGCTACGATGGCGCATACGGTACGCGAAAATTTAAAGCTCTAAAATACTGCAAGGCTTGAGGGTTAGTTAAATTCGCTCGGCAAATTTGCCGGCTGCATTTATCTAGCGTTCGGCGTTAAATTTTGATTTTTGCAAATTTGTTCGCGCGGTTTGGTTTGTATTTTTTTAAGCGGATTTGCCGATATGTTTGCCTTTTGCGTCAAATTCGGTAAATTTAACCGCGTCATCGCCGTTTGTAAATTCTACATCGTCTTGGCGCATAAAATTTAAACCCAAGCAAAGATAAATGCTGACCCTGCTTGCGAACCTAGATTTACAAATTTATAGCGCATTAAGCTAATTTTTATATAATCGCACCGAATTTATACGAATTTGCCTTATTGTGGGGCTAGGGCGAGATTTGTAAATTTTAAAGCTGAATTTAAAATACAAAACTTTAGGGTGCGGTATTTTTAGATGATTTTTGCGGCTGTGCGGTAAATTTTCGGCGTAGATAGAACATATAGTTCATCAAACTGAAAATTTACAAACTCCGTAAAAAGCGCTAAAAAGACAAGCCCTCACAATAGGAAGAAAAATGAAAATACTAATGGCCATGAGCGGCGGCGTCGACTCCACCATGAGCGCCAAAATGCTGCTAGAAGCGGGTCACGAGGTCGTGGGCTGCTATATGAAGCTACACAAAAAGCCCGGATATCATGAAAAAAATATCGATAAAGTCGCCCGTGCGTGCGGGTATCTGGGTATCGCTTATCACGTGCTTGATTTGCAAGAGCAGTTTGACAAATACGTCTATACGCCGTTTGTTAGCTCCTATAAAGAAGGCAAGACGCCAAATCCCTGCGCGCTTTGTAACCACTTTATAAAATTCGGCGAACTACTAAAATTTGCCAAAAGTATCGGCTGTGAAAAGCTCGCTACGGGCCACTATATCCGCGTGCAAGACGGTCTGATCAGAGTCGCCGCCGATCCTAGCAAGGATCAGAGCTACTTCGTAGCGCAGGTGCCAAAGGAGATAATCGCCGATATGATTTTCCCGCTCGGAGACAAATTTAAAAAAGATATAAAAGAGCTGGCGAAATCTCTGCCGAACTTTCGCGAATACGGCGAGCAAGCCGAGAGCAGCGAGATCTGCTTCGTCGAGGATACATATATCGAGGTGCTAAACAAACACTATGAGACGGATCTGCCCGGCGACGTGGTCGATAGTGCGGGCAGGGTGATCGGGCGGCACAGCGGCTACATGCACTACACGATCGGCAAGAGACGCGGATTTGAGGTGTTTGGGGCGCACGAGCCGCATTTCGTGCTCGCTATCGACGCGGCAAATAACCGCATCGTCGTGGGACCAAAAGAGGAACTCGAGCGCGGTAAGATCGCGGTAAATAGCCTAAATTTGTTCGTGGACGAGAGCGAGTTTGACTGCGACGTCAAGGTGCGCTACCGCAGTATCGGGCTAAACGCGCACGTAAAAGTGCTGGGTGGCGGCACCGCCGAGGTCGAGCTAAAGCAGAGCGCATTTGGCGTGGCTAGCGGGCAACTGGCGGTATTTTACAGAGGCGAGCTGGTTATCGGCAGCGGATTTATCCTGTAAATTTTATCTTAAATTTGATCGCTTCGGGCGGTCGAATTTGACTCTCTTGCCGAGGCGTTTGCGGTAGCGGCGTTTCGGCGAAATCTACAAATTTAACTTCAAATTTTACTGTTTGGCGACATTTTTTATGCGCTTAAATTTATAAATAATCGAGTTTTAGGAGCCCAGTACTCACGATCTAAATTTGCCTTTTTTAAAATCGGAAATCGCTTTGCGTATGGTTTGGTTTGTGGAAAAAGTGCCCTTATGGCCTCGTGGAGTAAAAATTAGTTTTACTGATTTGTATGCTCGTTAAGAGACTAACCGCAAAAGATTGTTGCTCAGTTAGTAGTTAGGGTTTAAATTTACTAAAAAGAGTTACATTTAGATATGTTTGCGTAAATTTGGCTATAGAGTTGATAGTCGTTAGTCGTATAGCGTATGGAGCGGAAAAACTCCGCTCCACTTAAGATTACGCGTTAGTTATCTGGATATAGTTTATTCCGCCCTCGGTTACCGAGTTGGCATTTAACAAGTCGAAATTTGAGATACCCGCTAGTTTAACTAAGTTATCGTTAGCATCTAACGCCTTATCGCCGTTAGCGTCTCTTACTAGATACGTATCGTTGCCATAATATACCGCATAGATAGTATTTGTCGCTGTAGAGCTTAGACTACCTAGCGCATCGTTTATAGCCGTTTTTAGATCGGCTCTGCCGTCTACGTTTAGGGCTATTTTTTGTAACGTAGCCGTACCAGCACTACCTAAGCTTATCTTGTCGCCTCTGTTTGTGTCGGTTATGGTTACGTATTTACTAGCGTTAGCATCGGTAGTAGAAGCTCCTAGGTTAAACGTATCGTTACCCGCTCCACCGCTGATTTGGAATTTCTTATTAGCAGTTAATGCCGCAGTCGTGATAGTGTCGTTGCCTTCGCCTAGATTGACGGTTACGTCTTTGGTTTGGGTTATCGTAAAGGTTACTTTATCGTCGCCCTTGCCGCTATCGACTAGTTTTAGGTTTGCCGAGTTTACGGTTATGTCGTCTTTGGTTGTGGAACCTTTGATGGTTGTTAGCTTTATATTGTTTGTGGATGTTCTAAATTCATTTATACCGCTAGGATTATTATATCCGCTTAGATCTACGATTTTTATATTATTTAGGTATGTAAGATTTACGAGTAGGTTTGAGTTCCCGCCATTTGCAGTGATACTGTCGGGATTTGTTATGGTTCCTTTTAGTACCATATGTTCGGTAGTAGCAGCACCTGTTAGCTCTCCTTTTACGTTTGTTATATTTGCCGTAAAATACTTACTTGGATTAGTGATTAGATTGCCTACCATTCTAGCATTATTGGCAAAGTTAGCACCGTAAGCATTTATTGTCAAATCAGTATCAAATCCTACATATATTGTATTTGTAGGTTGGGTTACGTTTGATAGCTCTAGCGTTACCTTTCTACCGGTTATAGAACCAAATTGGACGGTTTGCATATAATTATGCAATCCAGTATCTATTGTCACATTGCCATAGTGGTTACCTATGTTGCTTGTTTGCAGTGATTTCAAATCACTTGCACGAATAACAATATCTTGTTTTGATTGATTTGCGCTTCCAACTTCGATAATACCAAGTTTTGCTGTTGCATCTATTCCATTGCCCTTAATATCGATATTTATATTTCCATCCCGCGCTAAAATACTTCGAGTATCCAAGGTTTCCTGTCCATGAAATTTTAGGTTTATATCTTTGGTCGATACCATACGATCTCTTATAGTAACTGAACTGTTATCTATGTTAGTGTTCATATTCATAATTACGCTACCCCTATCCGCCTGTGCGGTACCGCGCGACCATACGACTGCCATTTCTACCGATTTTTGGTTGGTTGCTGTTATGTTTATATCCCCTCCCGTTGCATGCATATTGCTATACTTTATCGCAGAGTCTCTTATGCCCTCGGCTGCTGAGGCGTTGATGGTAATAGTCTTTGCTTGAAAGGCGTAATGAGACGTGCCCGGCCCAAGTCTCATTGATCCAACTTGAGCTATAGCCCCTGCTGTAGTCGCGACGGTGCTTATTACGGCATTTCCAGCTACAGTTATCTTTTCCCAATCATATGGAAAATGATAAGGAGGCGAGTATACACCGTCATCTTCGGTACTCATTTTTAACTCTTTATATCCGCTTGCATTAACGGTCAAATTTCCTGTTAAATTTAGATGTCCGTTTAGTTTGACAATACCGTCTAAGATGTCTGCATTTGCACTATGATTTAGTGTTAAATTTTTAGCCAGTATTGAGCCTAATACAGAACTTCCCGACATTGCTAGCCCATAACCAACGCTCGACCCCTCCTGCGTAAATTTACTAGTCAGACTTACATCCCCCGCTGCGGTTATATTTCCTACGGTTAACGTCTTTTGTCCTACGGCACTTAGGGTTACGTTGTTTGCCTTTTTATCGTTATCTCTATCTCCTATCTCCCCGTACGTTACAGTAGCACCCTCTTTATCGGTAGTAGATATTAGGCTTACGTTTCTAGTAGTCATTATATATTCGCCGTTAGCTACGCTTAAATTCTTTAATCCTTCGGCTTTTAAAGAAATATCTTGAACGCCTTGAAGAGGAACCGGAAGATAGGTCTTATCGCCTACTGCTCTAAGAGTTACGCTAGTGTCGTCACCTGTACCTTTTAGATTGATTTTACTGATGCCGCTTAGCTTATTGTTTATAGTATAATCTCCCTTTGTCTCTACGTTTAGAGTCTTTAGGTTGTAGGCATTCGTATCGTGGCTTCCCGAAGCGTTTATCGCCGTAATACTAGCCGTTATATCTTTGTCGGTCTTATTTACTACGTTTAGCGTTTCAAGAGCAAATGCGCTGTTTATATCTTGCGTAAAACCAGGATAGGTAGAGGTAGTATTTTCTAGGGTAAAGTCTAGCTCTTTTACGGTAGTTGAGACTACGCTTGCACTAGTAGTGCCTTGACTTGCAGGTACGTCGCTAGCGTTAGCTACTTTTACGTTTAGCTTTTCTGTTCCGTTTGCGGTTATGCTGCCGTTACCTTTTTCTATAACGAAATCTCTTATATCGGTACTATTGTTTATAGTTACGTTTGTAGAGTTGGTAGCTTTTGCGTTTACTTTTGCTATCTTAGAGTTAAGTATATTTACGGTAGCGCTAGTTCCGTTTATGCCAAGCTCGGTTATCTCTTGCGCTCTAGTAAAGTCTAGTACCGAAGCGTTAGTGTTGATATTTAGTACTTCCACTCCCGTCATTTCTACGTGCTGGTTTCCGTTTATAGCGTCTATGAAGTTTACCGTATCCTTGCCGGCTCCTCCGTCGATAGGTATGATTCTTCCGCTGGCTCCGGTTACGTTAAATACGTCGTCTTGTCCGCTGCCTTTTATGCTTTGAACGTATCCGTTGGCTTTTACGTTTGCGATTAGTTTGTTGCCTTTATATTCTGTAGCGTCAAAGCTATATAGCCCGCTCGTAGTATCTACCGTTAGATCAGCCGTTCCTTTTATATGCATGGTCTTTATGCTTGCGGTTTGATCTGGTTGTCTAATCGTATTTGATGTAAAATTAGTTAGCTTGCTAGCTCCTCCTACGGCGTTAATGGTTAGAGCCTCTATATGGTCTCCGTTAACGGTAGTTATGTTTATTCTAGCGTCTTTATCCATATTTACGTTGTTGACGACGATCTCTTGGTCGTCGTTGCTTCCGGCTAGTACGTCGGTATTATAGATTAGATTTAATCTTCCCGTATCGCCGTTTCCGCTTAGTTTTAGATCGTTGACTAAAAGTTTTACTTTGTTCTCCGGGTTAATAACGTCTACCTTATTCTCGCCGTTTAAGGTGATGGTTTCTAGGTTGTGGATATATTTAGTATCAAATCTTAAATCACCGTTAGTCTTGTTGGTCAAATTTAGATTCTCTATATTCTTAACCTCTCCGGTTCCGTTAGTCATTCCGTAGAAGTTAGTGTATAGATCTAAATTTAAAGTATCGTTTCCGCCCTTGCCGTCTAGCTTATCGGTAGCTTTAAACGTAGTTTGTCCTACAGTAGCAGATACTGCTCCGTTAAATACGTCTGATTTGCCTGTTCCGCTTACGTCGTTAGCGTCTGCTGAAAGGTTGTGGATAGTAGGAGCTATAAGAGCGTCTATTCTTGCTTTTTGCTCGTCTAGGTTGGTATTATTCGTAGTCGCTATTATATCTTGGAATAAAGAGTAGTCGTAAGCTCCGGTTTGATCGGCTGGAATATCTGCTATCTTCTCGGCCATATACTGAGAGATGGCCGTTTTATTTTCAAATACCTTAGCGGCTACAGGGTCGGCTGCTTTTGCTATAGCAGAAGTAGCTACTTCAAATAACTTAGCTACAGTATCTCCTCTTGAGTTACCTAGTTGAATGTGTTTTACCCAGGCGTTAATACCGTCCGGATCTTGAGAATAGTCTTTGCCTAAGATATTTTTATAGAGCATCTCTACGAAATCTCTATCGTGATCTATGCTGCCGTTAAAATAGGCTAGGGCCGCCGGAGAAGATAGCATGTCATTAGCCATCTTAGCTATCGTACTGTTTGCTCCCGCGTTTACCCATGCGTTAAAGCCTGCGCCTTCGGGCGCGCGGTTAAATAACGCTACGTAAAGCTGTGCTACTTGCGCTTGTGTTACTGCCATCAAGGACTCCTTGTTTAGTTACGGTTATAGGTTTAACGTTTTAAATGCGATTTACGAGTTTAAAAAATTAAGCCAAGCTAGGCTTAATTCGCGGGTAGATTGCGACGCCTAATCGGGTCTAGTTTTAGGATAAAATTTACTGCACCGAAATTATGATTGCTCAAATCTAAACGCAGCAAAAGATACACTTATCTTTAGGCTTTAGCGATTAAATCGCAAATCTTAATTTTAATGATATTTATAAATTTAACTAGATGCTATAAACTTAAAATCGATTTAAAAAGTTGGGGGATTATAGCGAAAAAATATGAAAAATAAAAGGTAAATTAAATTTTACTCCCTGAGTAGTTCTAAAAGTACCGCAACGTGGCTTAAATTTATATCTTTAGTCGCGGTTAATAGAGCGATTTTGCCGTGCTTTTTTTCTAGAATTTTTAGCTCGTTCAGCCCTGCCGTTGCCTCTTTATCGGCTAGTTCGGTCTTAAATTTAACTTTAAATTCCTCAAATCTAGCCTCTTTGTCCTCATGAAACCAAGACCTAAGCTCGTTTGACGGAGTAACCGACTTTAGCCATAAAAACGAGCAAAATATCTCCTTTTTCACTCCGCGAGGATAGAGTCTATCGACGAATACGCCGTAAAAATCGCTATTTTCATCGCCTTTTATAAAATCGTAAATTCTGAAAGCCTGAAACATTTTTACTCCCCGGTTTGACAAATTTGATTCCGAATTTTACAGTAAAATCGCTATTTTATCGACTAGATTTTAAATTATCTATGCAGTTTACGGGTGCCAAGTTTTATCAAAAAGAAATCATACGCCGCATTTGATTTTTTTATTTGTATCAAATTTCGGTTTTAATTTTCTAAGAAACGGCGTTAATTTTTCGTATGAATTTACCAAAATAACCGCTCTTTAATCAAAATCCTTGTAAAATTCACCAAAAAGATCAAGGCAAATTTATGCAAAAAAGTAAAAAAATCGCTCTTATTATCCTAGGCTCGCTCGCGGGCTTGTTGCTTATCTACACGCTTGCGGGCTTTTTAGGCGTTCCTTACGCGCTCAAAAATACGCTGCCCGCAAAGCTAAAAGATATAAACGCTAGCCTTAGCGTGGCGGAGGCTAAATTTAATCCGTTTACCTTCGAGCTAAACGTCACGCGCCCTGAGTTAAACACGACCGCGCCGCTTTTTAGCGCGGAGCAAATCGACGTCAAGCTTAAGCCTTTTTCGCTATTTAACAAGCTTGCGGAGGTTGATATATTGCGCCTTGAGAGCCCTAGCGTAAATATCGCTAGAGATAAAAACGGCACGCTAAATTTAGCTACGTTTTTAGGCGAGTCAAACGCGACTAGCGCCGAAAATAACGAAACTAGCAGCATAAATTTTGCCCTAAACAGCACAAAGATAATCGGCGGCTCGTTTGCCTACTCGGACGAGAGTTTAAAACAGCCGTTTAACGCCAAATTTGAGGGTATAAACTACGAAATCTCAGGCATAAATACCGAGCAAAATAGCGCGGGCAAGCACGTTTTCGACGCAAACTCCACGCTGGCGCAAAAGCTAGACTGGCAAGGTGGCATCGACCTCGCGCCGCTTCGCGTTTACGGCGAGCTTAACCTAAAGGACTTTAACGTCCGCCCCGTCGCTCTTAGCTTCATTGACACGCAAGATCTGCGCATAAACAGCGCGCTCATAAACGCAAAAACTAGTTACGAACTAAGCGAGGACGGCGGCGTTATCAAGGCCGCTTTAAAAAACGCCGCTTTAAATTTAAAGTCGTTTGAGGCGCAGCTAGACGGGCAAAATTTGAGCCTAGAGGAGCTTGATCTGCCCACCATCGAGATAAACGCCGACGTTAGTGAAAAAAGGAGCTTTGCGGCCGATATCGGCGAGATAAAATTTAAAAACACGAGCTTTAAAGGCGAGGCGCAGGCAAATTTAAACAGGCTAAATTTGAGCGGAGTCGCCCTTAAGGCCGATATGAATGAAAAAGGCGATATAAACGCCTCTGCAGCGCTCAAAGCCCTGGGCGTTAGCGGGATAAATTTGACTGAAAAAAGCGTCGGCGAGATAAAGCTGAAAGACGCAAATGCAAGCGAGCTGGATGCTAAAATAAAAGGGCAAAATATCGCTGCTAGCCTAAAAAATTTGACGCTTAGCGCTACCTCCGCCCCAGTCGGTAAAAACGGCGCGGCAAGCCTAGAAAAGCTCATCATAAACGCATCTAAATTTACGCTGGAAAATAACGCCAGCGCCGCCTCTATCGGCGAAGTAAAAGCGCAAAAAATCGCGCTAAAAACAAAAAACAAAGAGCTTGCTACCATCGCTGAAATCGGCGTGAAGGACGCGGATTTTGATCTAGCCAAAACCGCGCTTCGCATCGAAAGCGTAAGTATAAATAAGCCTAAATTTGCAACCGATATAAAAGAAAACGGCGAGCTTAGCGCCATTAGCGAGCTTGGCTTAAACGGCGAAAAAGCCTCCGCCAAAAAATCAAGCGCGAAAAAACCTGCCAAATCTCAAAAAACGGCTAAAAAAAGCAATGCCGGCAAAAATAAAAAAGCCGAGCAAAAAAGCGCTCAGAGCGCAAAGAGCGGATTTCAATTTAGCGTCAAAAACGTCTCCGTTACGGGTGCCGACATAGGTATAACCCATGTCTTTGAGGGGCAAAAGATAGCGCACAAATTTGACGGGCTAAATGTAAATTTGCAAAATATCAGCGAAAATTTAGCTGCGCCCGTGACCGCTAAAATCGACATGAAAAGCTCGCAAAAGCTAAATTTGGCTCTTAAGGGTAAAATTACGCCAGAGCCTCTAAATATCGAAGCCGATATAAAACTAAGCGATGCAAACTTACCTCGCTACTTCGTTTACGCTAAAAACTATCTGGACGCGAGCTTAAAAAGCGGCGAGCTAAATGCCGAGCTAAACGTAAAGTACGCCGCGGATGCCTCCGTAAGCGGTAAAGCAAATATCGCAAACATCGAGCTTGCGGACGGCTCTGGCGATAAGGTTTTTGCCTTTAAAAACCTCAAACTATCTAAAATTTCGTTTGCAAAAAATTTCTTAAATTTAGAGCGCGTGACTCTTAGCGCGCCGTTTTTAAAGACGCATCTAAATAAAGAGCGCGAATTTAACCTAAGTCGCCTCGTGAAAAAGAGCGAGAGCGAAAACGCTCAAAAAGCGGACGCAAAACAAACCGCTTCTAAAAACGAAAAGCCCGTAGAGGCCGCAAAACAGCAGAAAAAAGAGGGCGAGTTTGATTTTGCTATCAAGAACATCCTCGTAGAAAACGGCGACGTAGACTTCTCCGACGCGTCGCTATTTATGCCGTTTGCGACCAAGATCACCAAGCTAGAGGGCGTGCTGATGGATATCGACAGCACTCGCCCGACGATGGGTACGTTTGAGGGCGTAGTCGGCAAGAGCGGCTTTAGCAAGATCGGGCTCAAGCTACTGCCGTATGATCCTAAAAAAAGTACGGAAGTCAAATTTAGCTTTAAAGATATCGACCTAGTCGATGTGACGCCTTATAGCGGACAGTTTTTGGGCTACAAGATAGAAAAAGGCAAGTTAAATTTGACTCTAAACTACGATGTTAAGGACTCTAAGCTAAACGGTAGCAATGTCGTAAATCTAGACACGCTAACGCTTGGCGAAAAGGTCGAGTCTAAAGACGCGGTAGATTTACCTCTATCGCTTGCTATCTCGATCTTGAGCGATCAAAACAATCAGATAAACATCGATCTGCCGGTGACGGGCGACCTAAACGACCCAGACTTTAAATACGGCGGTATCGTCTGGGAAGCGGTTAAGAAGCTATTTGCCGACATCACGCTGGCTCCGTTTAGATTTTTGGGTAATATGCTAGGGTTAAGCAGCAATGATCTAAATACTATCGACTTTATGCCAGCAAATGCCGAGCTAATCGTATCCGAGCAGGCTAAGATAGCTGATTTTATCAAGCTAACGACGGCAAAACCTAAGATGAAGCTAAGCATCACTCCGGCCTACTCGGACGTGGACGTAACGGCGCTAAAAAACGCGAAACTAAACGAAAAAATCAGTCAAACGATGGCGCAAACGGGCAAGGACTACGCAGGAGCGCTCGCGTTGCTGGCTCCTAAAGAAAAAAGCACCGACGAAAAGGTGCTGAGAGAGGCTGCGCTAAAGGGTATCGAGATAAAAAAAGAGCAGCTACTGGAGCTTGCTAACGCAAGAGCCCAGGCTATCAAGGCGGCCCTAGCGCAGGCTGGACTGGCCGAAGATAGGGTGACGGTTAAAAAGCCCGAAAAAACGGACGTCAAACAGGGCGAATACTCAAGCGTGATGATGGGCGTGGCGGACTAAATTTGCGCGGTTGTAGTTGTGTATTTTGTCGCGACCGCGTTCTTGTTTGTTCGCCTTGCTTGCGACAAAGGATTTTTGGGTTAAATTTGTAAATTTGACACATCGAGACCCGCACCGCGAAAATGCTAAATTTAGCGCCATCTCCGCTTTTAAAATTTCAAAAATCAAACTTAATAAAATTTATACAAATTTCCAATTTCACCCAAATTTTACGCAAATTTGGAAATTCATCTCAAATTTGGATAGAATTTTGCTTGCGCGATGTAAAATTTACGAAAGGATTTTTATGAGAAATTTTATACTTTTATTTGCGGCGTTCCTTTTTACGGGATGTTTTGGGCTTTTCGAGAGCTCGCCGGAGGTCGCTCAAACCGAAGGTGGCAACGCAAAAGGCTATAAAGAGGTGATGCGCATCAAAGCAGACTGCTCCTCATGCGCTAGCGGCGGTCAGGATATCAAGATAAACGGCACGGACTACACCAGCGACGTCGCGATAAAGTGCTGCATCGCTCAAAGCAGGATCGACACGGGCGCGGCTATCAAAAAAGTCTATATCCATAAAATAGCCGACGAAAGAGCAGCGGATAGCGGCATAAAATTTATATCCAAAAACGGCGCGAAAATGCTCTATCCAAAAGAGCGCCTTGAGAGGCTTTTCCATCTTTTCTTACAGGACGAGCTGCTAAACCGCGGCATCATGGTTGTGGATAGCCAGACCTCGCCTTACACCTACCGCGTGGATTTTGCATTTACCGATTATGCAGCCTCGTATAGCGAGCCGTCGCAGTATCTAAGCGCGGCGATGAAGGGCAAGCTAGGCGTAAAAAACATAAATAAAACCCACGTGCTAAACATCTCCACCAGACAAGACGTACGCAAGCTCGAGGCCGAGGACACGGAGGATTTTAATCTCTACGTCTACCTTCTAGTTAAACAAGCCGCCAACAAAGCCGCCGAAGAGATATCAAAACTATAAAGGAAAAGTATGAAAAAATTAGCTTTTTACGCCCTTGCCGCCGCGCTTTTTGCCGCGGTCATGAGCGGATGTTCGCAGCGCAGCTCGGTGTTAAATTTGACCCCGTATCAATCAACATCAAACCAGATGGGATACCAAAAAAATATCCGCATAAATAGCATCGAGGACGCTCGCGCCAACAAAAGCATCGTCGCCACGATCACGGGCAGCAACGGCAACGTCAAAGAGTACGTCACGCTACAAAACAGCATAGAAAGCTGGCTACAAGACGGCCTTAGCACCGAGCTAAAGCGCCTGGGCGCAAATTTGAGCGACTTTGGCGATATCGTCGTGGACGTGCGGATCGTCGAACTTAAAGCCAATCTAAGCGGCTACTCCACCGACAACCTAAAAGGCTCGGCAAAGCTTGCGATAACGGTGCACAGAGGCGATCAAACCATCACCAAAAACGTCTCGCAGGAGCAGACTAAATTTGCCCCGATCCACACGAGCGGCGCGTTTAAGAGCTTTTTTGACGAGCTACTCCAAGACATCGTAAAACGCGCGGCGATCCAGATCCTAAAAAGCTGATGAGATGCGCTAACTGCGGGCATATGAGTCTGGGCGTGATCTGTCAAATTTGCAAAGATCACCTGCTCTCCTCGCCCGCAAGGACGCGCGTTTTGGACGGAGATTTTAAAATTTACAGCTTTTTTGACTACTCCGAAGTTAAAAATTTACTCCACTCAAAGCACCTATTTCACGGCTCTTTCGTCTACGGCGCACTCGCAAATTTGAGTTTTAAGATTTTTGCGCGTAAATTTAGCTTCGGCTCGCCAGTACACGCCGTGCCGATCGACGACAAAACAGCTAGCGGCTACTCGCATACGGCGATCTTGGCTCGCGCGTTAAAAAACGCGGAAATTCGTCCGCTTTACGCCTGTTTGCACGCGGGCTCAAACGTTAGCTATCACGGCAAGGACCTCGCCTTTCGCCTAAAAAATCCGCGAAATTTTAAGCTTTTAAAAAGGCCTAAATTTCCAGTTATCTTGATAGATGATATCGTGACGACGGGCACGACGATAGACGAAGCCAGACGGACGCTGCAAAAAGCCGGCTGCGAGGTGCTTTTCGCACTCACGCTTGCGGATGCGAGGTATTAAATTTTGCTAAATGTTTTACTTTTTTCGGCTTTGGCGCTCGGAGTCGCGGTCATCGCAGACGTCGCCTTTTGGCGATACAAACGCGAGAGTAAAATTTTAAATTTCTTGTTTATTTTCATTATGATTTTCGGGCATCCGTTTTATTTCTCGGTAGCATTTTTCGCCCTATTTTCAAGCGGGATTCTTTGTGACGCAGATTACAATCTGACGGTGCTCGGAGCGGTTTTGCTAGCGGCCGCGATGACGGCACTGGGCTTTTTGAGATTTAAAATTTACGGTCTTAAAAACAAGGCCGTCAAAATGTCAAATTTTGCTAAATTTTACTTTTTTACGGCTGGTTTTATCCCGTTTTATGCAGTTTTGATCGATGGCGGCGAGATGGGAGTTGCGGCGCTCGTGCAATTACTTCCCGCGACCTGCGTTTTTGCTTTCATTTACTCTGCGATCAAATTTAAGATAATCAAGAGCTCGGGCGGGTAAATTTATCAAATTTTACGCCGTAAAAAGAAAATTTAAGGTGCAAATTTAAGCCCGCAAACAAATTAATCCAAACGCCTCGAATTCGGACGAATTTTACCAAGCCTGACGGCGACGAAACGTATTTATTTAGCAAGTTTTTATCAAATTTAAGCTAAAATCGGCAAGTAAATTTTAAGGATAAAAATGGAAGAAAATCTACTCAATCAAAATCAAGACATCCAAGCCGTCGATATCGAAGAGTCGATAAAAACGAGTTACCTCGACTACTCGATGAGCGTCATAGTCGGTCGCGCCCTGCCCGATGTCAGAGACGGCCTAAAGCCCGTTCATAGACGCATCCTATACGCGATGAACAACCTCGGAGTCGGCAGTCGTAGCCCGTATATGAAGTCCGCTCGTATTGTTGGCGAGACTATGGGTAAATATCACCCGCACGGCAATCTAGCCATCTACGACGCGCTCGTGCGTATGGCGCAGAAATTTTCCATGCGCTATCCGACTGTCGACGGTCAAGGAAACTTCGGCTCCATCGACGGCGACGGCGCTGCAGCGGAGCGTTATACCGAAGCTAGGATGACGAATCTCACCGAAGAAATCTTGCGCGATATCGAAAAAGACACGGTTGATTTTATCCCAAACTACGACGATAGAGAGACTGAGCCAGACGTCCTGCCTAGCCGCGTGCCAAATTTGCTGCTAAACGGCTCTAGCGGTATCGCCGTCGGTATGGCGACGAATATCCCGCCGCACAGCCTTGATGAGCTCATCGACGGACTTTTGCTCGTGCTTGAAAATAAAAATGCGACGCTAGAAGAGGTGATGCAGTACATAAAAGGGCCGGATTTTCCGACGGGCGGGATAATATTTGGCAAAAAAGGCATCATCGAGGCCTACCGCACGGGACGCGGCCGCGTGAAACTACGCGCCAAAACCCACATCGAAAAAAAGCCGAACAAAGACGTTATCGTCGTAGACGAACTACCGTATCAGACGAACAAAGCCCGCCTCATCGAGCAGATCGCCGAGCTGGTTAAAGAAAAACAGATCGAAGGTATCAGCGAAGTGCGCGACGAGTCCGATAAGGACGGCATCCGCGTCGTCATCGAGCTAAAACGCGACGCGATGAGCGACATCGTGCTAAACAATCTCTTTAAATCCACGACGATGGAGAGCACCTTTGGCGTCATAATGCTTGCGATAAACAACAAAGAGCCGAAGGTATTTAACCTAATCGAGCTTTTGAAGCTATTTTTAAATCACAGAAAAACCGTCATCATCCGCCGCACAATATTTGACCTAGAAAAAGCTAGAGCTAGAGCGCATATTTTAGAAGGCTTAAAAATCGCGCTGGATAATATCGACGAAGTGATCGAGCTAATCAAAAATAGCGCCGACACTCCGAGCGCTCGCGAGGGACTAGTGGCGAAATTTGGCCTTAGCGAGCTGCAAGCAAACGCCATCCTAGATATGAGGCTAAGCAAGCTAACTGGTCTTGAGCGCGAAAAACTAGAGGCCGAGCTAGCCGAGCTAATGGCCGAGATCGCGCGCCTTGATGAAATTTTAAAGAGCGAAACATTGCTAGAAAAACTAATCAAAGACGAGCTACTCGAGATAAAAAATAAATTTAAAGTGCCGCGCATCACCGAGATTGTCGACGACTACGACGACATCGACATCGAAGATCTCATCCCCAATGAAAACATGGTCGTAACCATCACGCACCGAGGCTACATCAAGCGCGTGCCGAGCAAGCAGTACGAGAAGCAAAAACGCGGCGGTAAGGGCAAGGTCGCGGTAACTACGTACGACGACGACTTCATTGAGAGCTTCTTTACGAGCAACACTCACGATACGCTGATGTTCGTGACCGACCGCGGACAGCTCTACTGGCTCAAAGTCTATAAGATCCCTGAAGGAAGCCGTACGGCCAAAGGCAAAGCGGTAGTAAATCTCATCCAGCTACAGCCTGACGAAAAGATCAAGGCGATCATCCCGACGACTGATTTTGCCCAGAGTAAATCGCTCGCGTTTTTCACTAAAAACGGTATCGTAAAACGCACGAATTTGAGCGAATTTAAAAACATCCGCTCTATCGGCGTACGCGCTATCAGTCTAGACGAGAACGACGAACTAGTCACCGCTCTCATCGTCGAGGGCGAAGAAGAGCCGATAAATATAATCGACGAGCTTGGCGTAGAGACCGAGATAAACGAGATAGAGGCGATAGAAGCTCAGATCGATGAGGAAAATAGCGAAGAAAACGACGAGAACGCGGCCGAAGGAAGCGACGATAGCGAAAAAATGCTATTTATCGTAACTAAAAAGGGCATGTGCCTCAAATTTAAACTCAGCAAAGTCCGCCAGATGGGTAGAACGGCTCGCGGCGTGACGGGTATTAAATTTAAAGAAGACGGCGACGAGGTCGTAGGCGCAGCCGTCATCGAAAACAACGATCAAGAGGTGCTAAGCATATCTCAAAAAGGTATCGGCAAACGCACTACCGCAGACGAATATCGCCTAACAAATCGCGGCGGTAAGGGCGTAATCTGCATGAAGCTAACTAACCGCACCGGCGATCTAATCGGCGTCGTAATGGTCGATGACGAACAAGATCTGATGGCTCTAACCTCAAGCGGCAAGATGATACGCGTCGATATGCAAAGTATCCGCAAAGCAGGCCGAAACACCAGCGGCGTCATCGTCGTAAACGTGGACGGCGACGACGTAGTAAGTATCGCAAAGTGTCCTAAAGCCGATGATGGCGAGGATGAGAGCGGCGAAGAGACGCTAGAAAATTTAGAATGAATTTAGTGTTTTTGGAATACAATTTGCTAGTAAATTTGCAAACAAAAAAACAACTAAATTTAAAGGTTCAGGAATGAAAAAAATTACATTCGCGGTTTTAGGCGCAGTAGTATTTTTGACGAGCGGTTGCTCTTTTAACAACCCTTTTGCCTCCGATGACGCAACATCGGTAAAGCAAGACATCGTCATCCAAAAGGTCGATAAAGAAGACATCAGAAGCGTTATGAAACAAGAAAAGATGATATACGATATCGAACCGGCCGATGCGGTATTTGGCGCCGTGGGTGAGGGCATCGCTCCGACCAACACCGTCTCTCACGCCCAGTCTCTAGCTCTAGCTAAACGCGCGGCCATCGCGGATGCGCACAGACAGCTAGCCGAGAAACTCTACGGAGTCAAGATAAACTCCAAAGATACGGTTAGAGACGCAATGCTTAGAGACTCGACCATCACGGCTCAAGTAGCAGGCCTCATCAAAAACGCTTCCATCGTCGAGCACGACTTTAAAGACGGGCTCTACCGCGTCAGAATGGAAATGAAAATAGACCAAAGCAAGTGGCAAGAAATTTTTGCTTACTGATTGCCGCTACGGCACTTCTTTGCGGCTCGGAGGAGTTTATCATCTGGGCCAAAATCTCCACTAAAAATCACGCCGTCGTTTACGACGATATCGCACTTTCAAAAGCAATGGTTCTAAGCGAGCTAGAGTACGAGTATCTATGCGAAATAGACGCCCCAAAGCAGCCCGCCCAAAGCTCGCTAGAGTTTTTAAATTTACATAAAAACGAGCTTTTCGAGTGCTTTTTGCCTTACAAATTTAAGGTCGAAGATCACTTCGTCCAACGCAACAAAAATATGAACTCCGCAACCGATCTCACGCTGTTTCCGGTGCGTTTTACGGTGAAATTTAAGCCCTCTTCGGCTATCATAAGCGTATTTAAAAACAAAGAGTAAAAGATGAATATCGTAATAGTAGAAGACGACATAAATATGCGCAAGTCCCTAGAGATCGCGCTTGGCGAATACGACGATCTAAAAATCAAAAGCTACAAAAGCGCAGTCGAGGCGCTTAAAAAAATGGGCGAGGACGTCGATCTCATCATCACCGACATCAACATGCCTCAGATGGACGGGCTGGAGTTCATCAAGCGCCTGGATGGCAAATTTGACGTCATCATAATGACGGGCAACGCGACGCTAAACAAAGCCATCGAGAGCGTGCGCCTTGGCGTCAAGGATTTTCTAACAAAGCCGTTTGACGCGCAAACGCTGTATGAGGCGATAAAAAGGGTAGAAATTTTACGCCGTAAACTACCTGCTGCGAGCCTAAAAGCCGCGCAAAGCGGGTCAAATTTACAGGCTGATTCGACCGATTTCGTCGCTAGCTCGCCCGCGCTTGCTAATGCATTAAATTTAGCCTCGCGCGTCGCAAAAACGGACGCTTCGGCGATGTTAATGGGCGAAAGCGGCGTGGGCAAGGAGCTGTTTGCCAAATTTATCCACAAAAACTCACCGCGCAAGGACGGTCCGTTTATCGCGATAAACATGGCTGCAATCCCCGAAAATTTGATAGAAAGCGAGCTTTTCGGCTTTGAAAAGGGCGCATTTACCGACGCCTCGGCGATGAAAAAGGGGCAGTTCGAGCTAGCAAGCGGCGGCACGCTGTTTTTAGACGAGATCGGCGAGATGCCGCTAAATCTGCAGCCAAAACTCCTGCGCGCGATCCAGGAGCGCGAGATCACGCGCCTTGGCGCTACAAAGAGCGTTAAAATCGATGTTCGCATCGTATCCGCGACGAACGCAAACCTGCCCGCGATGATCAGCGAGGGTAAATTTAGAGAGGATCTGTTCTACCGCCTAAACACCGTGCCAGTCGCCATCCCGCCGCTAAGAGAGCGCAAAGAGGAGATCTTGCCTATCGCCGAGCGATTTTTAAAGCAAAGCTGCGAAGAGTTTAGCCTCGGCGCAAAAAGCTTTTCCGAAGCGGCTGTAAAGGAGCTAGAAAACTACGATTTCCCGGGCAATATCCGCGAACTTATCTCCGTCGTACAACGAGCAGCGATTCTTAGCGAAGGCGAGGAAATACAACCGGGCGACCTTTTTTTGCAGGCTCGCAGCAGAAAATAGCTTAAATTTAAGCTTTACGCGAGTAAAATAAGCAGGATTTTAGTTTAAATTTAGCCGGCCGAGACGGCGACGCTGAAAATGCGACGTACGACTCGTCAAATTTGGGCGGTAAATTTGAATCTGAAAGAAGTTAAATTTAACCGCAAATTCGAGTTAAATTTAATGGGCAAGAGCGGTTGCGATTAGCTTTATGTCAAAACCTAAATTTAGTCCGTGAAGTCCGATAAATCTTTAACGTTGTGTCAAGCCAAATAGGCTTGTCGCAGGGCGGCTTTGCCGACCGAGAAGTAAAAACAAAGGAGCCAAAATGAGAAAATTTAACGTTGCCGTCGTAGGTGCAACCGGCGCAGTCGGAGAGGAGCTTTTCCGCGTTATGGAGGAGGTGGATTTCCCGGTGGGCGAGCTACTACCGTTAGCAAGCGCGAAAAGCGCAGGCACCCAAATAGAGTTTAAAGGCAAAAACTACAAAGTAGTGGAGCTCACCGAGACGGTTTTTGACGAACACGAGATCGACATAGCGTTTTTTAGCGCGGGCGGATCGGTATCCGAAAAATACGCTAAATTTGCAGCCGCCAGCGGCGCCGTCGTGATCGACAACACCAGCCACTTTAGGATGGACGCGGACGTGCCGCTAGTCGTACCCGAGTGCAACCCGCAGGACATCGCGCAGTGGAAAACCCGCGGCATCATCGCCAACCCAAACTGCTCGACCATCCAGATGGTGCAAATTTTAAAACCGCTAGACGACGCGTACGGCATCAACCGCGTGGACGTCTCGACCTATCAGGCGGCTTCGGGCGCGGGCAAAGAGGGCATGGAGGAGCTAGTCACGCAGCTACAAAAGTTTTTCGAGTTTAAGCTCGACGAGTGCGAGCCGAAGGTCTTTGCCCATCAGCTAGCGTTTAACGTTATCCCGCACATCGACGTATTTTTGGACAACGACTACACGAAAGAGGAGATGAAAATGGTCAACGAGGCCCAAAAAATCCTCCACAAAAATATGGAAGTGAGCGCAACCTGCGTGCGCGTGCCGGTGCTTCGCAGCCACTCCGAGGCCATCACGATTCATTTTGACAGAGACGTGGATGCCGCGGCCGCTCGCGAAGTCCTGCGCAAGGCACCTAGCATCGTCGTCGTGGACGAACCTGCCGCGAAAAAATACCCGATGCCAAGCATCTCAAGCGACACCAACGAGACCTACGTCGGACGCATCCGCACGGATAACTACCGCAAAAACGTCCTGCATCTGTGGTGCAGCGCCGACCAGATCCGCGTGGGGGCGGCGACCAATGCCGTGAGAATCGCGCAAAAATGGATAGAGATGCAGGAATAGCCCGCCCGCGTTTTTTAAATTTGCCGAATTTGCGCTTTTATTTGGCGTAAATTCGGCTAAAATTTGATTATCTTAAAATATAAAATCGAGTTTTTCCGATACGAATTTTCTACTAGCTTTTTAAATTTGACGCTTAAATTTACCAGCATCTTTACGGCGCAAATCGCCGCAAGCAAACAGTACCGTCAAATTTACGCAATCAAATTTAATAAACTCAAATTTGACTCGCCCGTCAATCGGCCGCGGCTCGTCTAAAAGGGCATTATAAACCGCGCGAAACTCAAATTTAACCCAGCCCGATAACAACCCAAGCCTCACACATCGACTCAAATTCCCGCCAGACTAGTGCTTGCTCAACGTACTAGCTTTAAGGAAAATATTATAAAATACGCGTTTTATTTTTAAACAAAGGAAATTAATGCGTAAAGCTTTTGAAAAAATCCTGCTCTTTAGCAACAACTTCACGCTGCTTCCCGTGGTCTTTGGCTTGCTTGGCGCTATCGTGCTTTTCGTCATCGCTAGCTACGACGTGGGCAAGGTATTCGTCGCCGTTTATCACTACTTTTTTGGCGATTTTCACCCGGAGAACTTCCACTCCGAAGTCGTCGGCGAGATCGTTGGAGCGATCGACCTTTATCTCATGGCACTCGTGCTTTACATCTTTAGCTTCGGCATTTACGAACTGTTTATCTCCGAGATCGAGGAGCTTAAGAAGTCCAAGCAGAGCAAAGTCCTCGAGGTGCACTCGCTCGACGAGCTCAAGGACAAACTGGGCAAAGTCATCATCATGGTGCTTATCGTTAACTTTTTCCAACGCGTTTTGCACGCAAATTTCACCACTCCGCTTGAGATGACCTATCTCGCGGCCTCGATTTTGGCGCTTTGTTTGGGACTTTATTTCCTGCACAAAGGCGAACACTGAGGCCTTTTGCGAGCCTGGCTTCGGGCTCGCTTTTTAAATTTCGATTCAAATTTTACCGCCGTGCCGCATGTGAATAACTTTTAAATTTCGCCTTTATCATTAAGTTTTATTTCAAAATTTCTCCAAATTTAAAGCTGTATAAATTTAAGTTCTGTTTTAGCAACAAATGCCTATTTTATGGGCTTTTGGGATTAAATTTAAGATTACAAAATTAACCAAAATAATATAAATTATTTCACTTTTCACTCCGTGAAAAAAACGTGAAAAGTTACGTTTAATTTCAGCCTTTTTTGAGTAAATTTGACGCAGTCAAATTTGATCGGTACGACCCGCATCTTTACGGCGTGAATAATTTGGGTATAAATTGAGAGTCGTAAGTAGAGAGTTAAATTTGACGCTTAAAGATAGGTATAAATTTAAAAACGTCGCACGCTTACCGCATACGCCGCCAAGGGGTATTTTAATCAAAACCAGCGACCAAAGTGCCGCCTAAAATCAGTCAAATAGCGAATTTACGCTTTCGTTGTGATACACGCGTCTGATCACTTCGCCAAAAATCGGCGCGACGCTGAGTACTTTTATCTTTTCGTTTTCCTCGCGAAGCGGTATCGTGTCGGTTACTACCAGCTCGTCTAGCGCGCTATCTTCGAGGTTTTCGTATGCTTTGCCCGAGAGCACCGCATGCGTGCAGCACGCCATGACCGATGTCGCGCCGCGCTCTTTAAAGACTTTTGCCGCCTTTACTATCGTACCGCCCGTATCGATCATGTCATCAACCAAGATCACGTCCTTGCCCGCTACGTCGCCGATTACATTCATTACTTCGCTTTCGTTGGCTTTTTCGCGGCGTTTATCGACGATAACGATGTCGAGATTTAGGGCTTTTGCAACGCTTCTAGCGCGTGCGACGCCTCCGATATCGGGGCTAGCAATGATAGGATTTTTGAGATTTTTGTTTTTGATATGGTCGTTAAAGATGATCGAACCGTAGAGGTTATCGACCGGGATGTCGAAAAAGCCCTGAATTTGGCCCGCATGGAGGTCGATCGTGACGACGCGGTCGATGCCCGCCGTTTGCATCATGTTTGCCACGAGCTTTGCCGTGATAGGCACGCGAGGAGCGGCCTTGCGGTCTTGGCGCGCGTAGCCGAAATACGGCACCACCGCAGTTATCGAGCTAGCCGAGCTGCGCTTAAGCGCGTCGGTTAGGATCAAAAGCTCCATCAAATTTACGTTTGCGGGCGCGCAGGTGGGCTGGACGATGAAAATATCCTTGCCGCGCACGCTCTCGCCGATCTGCACGCTGATCTCGCCGTCGCTAAAGCGCTTGATCGTAGCTTCGCTAAGCGGAAGCGATAAATAGTGCGAAATTTTCTTTGAAAATGCCGGATTTGCGGTGCCCGAAAAGATTTTGTAACCTCTCATAACGATTAACCTTTATAAAATTTTTATCTAATTTTACCGAACTAAAACTTAAATTCGTAGATTTTTGCGGATAAATTTTATCTTTTGTCGGCTCAAATTTCAGTTTTTGGCGCGCTAACTCGGGCTACCGGCGAACTATCTTTTTAAAAATTATACGGCGCCGACTGCTTTAACAGAGCTATTTTTGAGACAAATTTTATCTCTAGCTTTAAAATATCGCGAATTTATCTCGCGTCAAATTTGACTAAATCAGATTTTAGCATTTTCGCGGCGCGGGTTCGGGCGAGTAAAATTTGTAAATTTGACCGCGAGATAATAAAAGCAGCTGCGAGCGCAGCAAAAACGCTCGCAAAATGCCATTAGTCTATCTTTAAAACGCTTAAAAACGCTTCCTGCGGCAAATTTACCTTGCCGATAGCTTTCATGCGCTTTTTGCCCTCTTTTTGCTTTTCGAGTAGCTTGCGTTTACGCGTGATATCGCCGCCGTAGCACTTGGCGGTTACGTTTTTGCCCATTGATTTTACCGTTTCGCGCGCGATGACTTTGTTGCCGATGCTGGCTTGAATAGCCACCTCAAAGAGCTGGCGCGGCACGATCTCTTTCATCGCTTTGACGAAGTCGCGCCCCTTGGACTGGGCTTTGCTTTCCGGCACGATGATAGAGAGCGCATCCACCGTCTCGCCTGCGACCTTGATATCAAGCTTCACCAGATCGCCCACGCGGTAGTCGCTAGGCTCGTAGTCAAAGCTCGCGTAGCCTTTGGTGCTCGATTTTAGCTTGTCGTAAAAGTCCATCACGATCTCGTTCATCGGGATGTCGTACTCGAGCAGCACGCGCTCGGGCGTGATGTAGTCCATCTTAGTCTGCACGGCGCGGCGGTTGTTTAGCAGCGTGATGATGTTGCCCAAAAACTCGCTAGGCGTGATGATCGTGGCCTTTACGTATGGCTCTTTGATATGCTCGATTTTATTGACCGGAGGGAGCTGGCTAGGGTTTTGGATACGTAAAATTTGACCGTCGGTTTGTACGACTTCGTAAGTTACGGTCGGAGCCGTGGCGATGAGATCGAGGTCAAATTCGCGCTCCAAACGCTCCTTGATAACCTCCATATGTAGCAGCCCTAAAAATCCGACGCGAAAGCCAAACCCAAGCGCTACCGAGGTTTCCGGCTCGTAGCTGATCGAACTGTCGTTTAGCTTTAGTTTATCCAGAGCGTCGCGCAGGTCTTCAAATTTATCAGTTTCGATCGGGTAGAGTCCCGCAAATACGAACGGTTTAGCCCGCTCAAAGCCGCCCACTGGCTCTTTTACGGGATTACGAGCCAGCGTGATCGTGTCGCCCACCTGCACGTCGCTCACGTTTTTTAGCCCGAGCACCACGATACCGACCTCGCCCGCGCTCAAATTTGCCGTTTTTATCGGCGCGATCGGGTTTGGATACATGAGGTCTAGGACGATGTGTTTTTTGCCCGTACCCATGACTAGGATCTCGTCGTTTTTCTTTAGCTCGCCGTCATAGACGCGCACGAGCGCCAGCGCGCCTAGGTAGTTGTCAAACCAGCTGTCGTAGATGAGCGTTTTTAGCGGTTTTTCCGCCTCGCCGCCGGGAGCCGGGATGCGCGTGATGATGGCTTCTAACAGCTCTTTGATGCCGATGCCCGTTTTTGCGCTGACCTCGACCGCGCCGCTACAGTCAAGCCCTATAACGTGCTCGATCTCGTTTTTTACGCGCTCGGGGTCTGCTGCCGGGAGGTCGATTTTATTGATAACGGGGATGATTTCGAGGTTGTTTTCTAGCGCGATATAGACGTTTGCGATGGTCTGCGCCTCTACGCCCTGAGAAGCGTCCACGACGAGCAGCGCACCCTCGCAGCTAGCAAGAGAACGGCTCACCTCGTAACTAAAGTCCACGTGGCCCGGAGTATCGATCAAATTTAGGACGAAATTTTCGCCGCCGAGCGCATAGTTTAGGCGTACGGACTGAGCCTTGATCGTGATGCCGCGCTCTTTTTCGATATCCATCGTGTCCATGATTTGCGAACTCATCTCGCGGTCGCTAACGGCGCCGCACTCCTGTATCAGGCGGTCTGCGAGTGTACTTTTGCCGTGGTCGATATGAGCGATGATGCTAAAATTTCTGATGTTTTTCATGAAATCCCTAGTTAAATTTTGGGCGATTGTATAAAAATTTTCGTTAAAGTAGAGTAAATTTAGCTTTCGTTAAACGGGTGGCGGCTTGCGACGGGGGATTTGGAGTAAATTTGACGCGGATTCGGTTCGTAAAATTTAACGTAAATTTTGAAGTCTTTCGCGCACGGCGCAAATAACGACGCAAAGCGAATACAAAAAATAAACATACGCCGCCAGTGGAGCAAAAGCTACGAACCCCGAGGCGTAAACTAGAGCGCTTAGGCCGTATGTCGCGTTTGCGAGTGCGGGTATATGATATGTCCAAAGCTCAGGCTTTTCAAAAGGGGTATCGACGGCGTTGAAATACAAAGCCAAATTTAGCGCGAGCAGTAGCAAAAATATATAATTCTTTTTCATAAAAGGAAAAACGGTGCAAACCAAGGCTAACGCGAAATTTAGCGCGATAGCCTTGGTTAGATCGGAA
>NZ_CALKTQ010000306.1 GCF_937997465.1 uncultured Campylobacter sp.
AACCACCAAGATACGCCGCTTTACGAGGCTAAAACTCTGCTGGCGCAAACACACGAAAAAACTATGCGGCTTGCGACAAATTTTAGCGACGAGGAGCTTTTTGCGCGCGGATATTTTAACTTCACGGGCAACCTAAACCTCGCCGCCTACATTACCGGCAGCACCTCATCACACTACGACTGGGCGATAAAAAAGATAAGAAAGCACAAAAGAAGTCTAAAAACTAGCTTGTGATCTGCCGCTTTACTAGTCAAATTTAGGCAGGCAAATTCGCCAAATTCGGTCGCCCATCGCTTTAAATGCGTCTTAACATTAAGCTAAATTTAGCTAGATTTAGACTTTTAAATTTCAGGAGAACGAATGAAAATAAAATCTTCTCTCATAGCTACCGTTTTGGCGCTAACAGGATGCGGCGATAACAACATCGATATCGTCAAAAACTACACGCTACCGATAAAAAATCAATGACGATAGGCGCCGCCGTTGACGGCTACGAGGGCTGCCAAAAGGTAAAATGGGAAGACGTTAGCGGAAACGATCTAAAACTGGTCAAGGCAACTTGCGAGGTTAGTAGCGACGTGCTCAAGGCGGAATTTGACAAACAAAACGCTCGCTACGAAGAGGCCGTGCAAAAAGCCAAAGACGACGCGCAAAAAAGCCTAGAAAGGACGCTAGAGCGGATAATGAATAACTACAACGAACTAAAAACCGAAGGCAACAGCGACGCAAACAAAGAGGAGATGCTGGCGCTGGCGAATAAATTTTGCAAATACGACGAAGAAAAAGCAAAGAAAAGTAGCTTCAGCGCGCCCGTAAACTGCGATAACGATGCGATCGCGGACGAGCTCGTAAACAAATACAAACTAAACGGCAAGGCCTTCTTATTTAGCACCTTCGTAAGCCAGTTTCAATGGGCTGCACTCGACTCGCAACGCCCGCCAAAGCCGATATTTTTCGGAGATATGCCAAAACAGATAAACTCGCGCTCGTATGAGCTCAAATTTATCATCAACACCGATAAAACCGTCGATATCGACCGCAAAGCCGTGATGATAGAGGACGGCGAACGCAAGGAGATCGGCAGCGGCATACTCGGTAAATTTTACGACAGATAAGGTTTCGTTTATAGCTTGCTAGGGCAAATGATTTGCTCTTGCAAGCTTAAATTTGCTTTTATTTTCGGCCGATCCATACAAAGCGCGAAAGTAAATTTAGATCGCTACGGACAAATTTCAGCCTTTAAATCCACGCTATTTTTTCAAATCTCGTTTTATCAAATTTAACGGTTCTTGATTTTATCTTTTAAATTTAAGTGCAAATTTGCCCAAAAAGATCAAATTTATGCCGATTTTACGAAGCTAAATTTGCGACGATAACACAAAATAAAAAGAAGTAGCGGACGCGTCAAATTTGCGTCCGCGTGGCTAAAAGCTAGTTTAGAAGGTTAAATTTATATCCGAGCTGCAGCCAAAGCTCGTTGTTATCGGTCTTTCTAACGGCTCCTCTGGTATCAAAGTTCTTTCTCTCAAGAGCCGTATACGTGACGCTTGCGCTTAGCCCCTTGACCCACGGCATATCGTAGTTAGCCTGAGCCGCCCAGCCCTTGACGTTCATATGCGTGTTAGCCGCGGTCGGACCGGCATTACGGTGAGGGGCGTCTTGTTTGCCTTTTACTAGATGCAGTTTTGCTTTTAGGCCTTCGGCACCCACTTCTTTAAAGTCGTACTCAAACAAAAGTTTATGCGTATTCATGCCCGCATATCCTGTAAACACGAAAGGTCCGCGGATAGGAAGCAGCGTGTATGAGCCAGGGCCGTTACCTAGACCAAACGCCAAAGCGTCGTTGTCTCCGACGGTCGTATAGGCATAAGAGGCGCTAAAGCCCACAAAATCATAAATGCCCGCTCTTAGACCGATCATATTTCCGTCGTAGTTTAGATCTTCTAAGCCTCTTGTAGTGCGAGAACCCTTATACATCGCGTCAAATCCGAGTTTAAAGTCGCCGACGGGTACTTTGTAGTTAGCCTCGGCTAGGTAAAAGTTGATGTCGCCCTGCAAAGCGCCGCGCCTAAGATCGGTCACTCTAGCGTATGCGCCGGTTAGTTTTAGATTCGGTATGCCTTGGTTGATGACCGCGCCGGTAAAGATGTTATCAAACTCGTGAGCCACGGGTCCCATGCCGCCGACGACGACTCTATCTTTAAAGTGCGGAGCGCGCCCCTCTTTGCCGCCGGTTACGACGGCGCTTCTGCCTTGAAATTTATAATACCAGCCGCCGATCAAGGTGGTGTTTGGGATGTCTTTATTTACAATCGTTAGACCCTCAAACGCCTCTTTAAACGCGCGAGTCGGGTTGCCCGCTACTAGCGGAGTGTTTACGTATTGACGGCCGAATTTTATATCGGTCTGCCCTATACCGTAGCCCAGATACGCTTCAGACATTACCGCGCCCTGAGTTCTCCACTCTTTATCGTACAAGGTGCCGCTTTTTCTCATGCTGTTAAACGGCAAGAAGTTGCCCTGCCCCGTAACGCCGAGCCTAAAGCCGTAAAACGGATCGGTCACGTATCCAAGCTCAAGCTGTATAGACGTCAGCTGCTCGTCGTGTATCGGCGCGCGCTCGTCTTTTTGATCCACATATGTAGCCTGGATCTTGCCTGCTAGTTTTCCTTTAGTAAACGCCTCCCCAAAGGTATCGGCTGCGTTTGCGGCGCCTAAAAAGCCAAGCGCCAAAACGGCGGCCAAACTTAGTTTTGCTAGTTTCATAAAAACTCCTTGGTTAAATTTAGCAAATTTACGTTCCGCAAATTTAATGCAGAACATTAATTTTTATATTTAAGGATTATAGCACAGAAAATAATAAAATTCGTGTTAGATTTGTGATATTTACTAAAAATATCGCCAAATTTAGGCAAATTTACACGACCGAACGCTCTTTAAGCAATGTATAAAGCTTAATAGTAGAGATAAAAAAAGTCACGATCGCAGGCCCCAAGATAAGCCCCCAAAAGCCAAACGTCGAAATACCTGCTATCATCGAGAAAAACAGCAGTAGTTCGTTGATCTTGGTTGGGATTTTTACAAGCTTGTCGTTGATAAATTTAATCACGATCGGCTTTAAAAACGTATCTGCGACGATAGATATCACGACGATGGTATAGACGGCGATGACGATAGCGGCCGCGGTGTTGCCGTTAGCAAACTCGTAAAGGCTAATGGGCCCCCAAGCAAGCAAGCCGCCAACGACTGGCACAAGCGAGGTAAAGGCAAAGAGTATGCCCATCAAAAAGCCGTTGTAGCCGTATGAAATCGTGATGATAGCAAAAAGGCAGCCCTGCAAAATCGCGTTTAAAACGATAGAATAAAGTACGACGCTCATGACGTTAGCCACTTCGCTGAGGATAAACTCGCTCTCGCTCTCCTTCATCGGAAGCGCGCTTTTTAGGTAGCCCACAAGCTCGCTACCGTAAAGCACCGCAAAAAAGAAAAACACGAGGATAAAAATCATGTCGAAAAGAAAGTTCACGCTTGATTTGCCGATACCGCCAAGACTAGAAAGCACGTTGGTGGAAATAGCTTTAACATCGATATCGGCGATAATCTCTTTGATTTTGGGCTCTAGAAATTTGATCGGTTCGGGCAGCTGAAAATTCCCGCTTTGAAAATAATTTAGCGTGTTTGTTATGTAGCCGGTGTTAAAGCTTGCCGCATGTTTAGCTAGCTCGATCACGGCGTACAAAAGCGGCGCGATAAACAGCGAAAACAGCGCTAGCGTCGTAAGAGCCGCCGAGAGCGTCCTTTTGCCCTTGGTTAGCTGTAAAAATTTGACGTTTACGTTTGAGGTGGCGACGGCTAGCAAGGCGGCGATAAAGATATTTAGCAAAAACGGCTTAAAAAGGTACACGACTAGCGCCAGCGCGCAAAGAGCGAAGATGCCAAAAAACACTCGATTATTCATTTTTTTCCTTTTGAGGGGCTTATTATATCAGATTTTGCGGGGTTTTGCGGACGGGCGGCGCTTGGGCACGGTAGTCTTATGGCGGCTGATAAATTTGACGAGAAATTTGAGCGTGTTAAATTCCTGTGTACTTTTAAATCGAACATATAACGAATGCGGTCAAATTTGACGGCTGACTAACCAGATGGCAGCAAATTTAAAAGCTCAAATTTTGCTTGGATAAAATTTAGCAAAAGGCGACCGACTTAAAAAAGCCGAATCCACCTCACTCCTCAAACAATCCCTTTTGCGTATCCCCATCAAATTTGAGCTTAAACACCTCGTAGGCTTTGGCGCTAGCCAGCCTGCCTTTGGCGGTGCGCTCTATGTAGCCGTTAGCGAGCAGATAGGGCTCGATCACATCCTCGACCGTGCCCTCGTCCTCGCTTAGAGCCGCCGCGATCGTGCTTAGACCCATCGGACGGCGTTTGGCGGCGAGCAGGATTTCTAGGTACTTGATATCCATCTCGTCAAAGCCGATGTCGTTTACGCCAAGCGCGTCCAGAGCCTCTTTGGCGCGGGGTTGCGAGATGACGGCTTCGTCGTTTACCTCAGCAAAATCTCGTATGCGCTTTAGTAGCCGCAGCGCGATCCTAGGCGTGGCGCGCGAGCGAGCGGCGACCTCGAGAGCTGCGGCTTTTTCGCACTCTTTGCCGAGCTTTACCGAGGCGATCTGCACGATACGAGCCAGCTCCTCTCTGGTATAAAACTGCAACCTAAAATCCATGCCAAATCTATCTCGCAGGGGTGCCGAAATCATGCCCGCGCGCGTCGTAGCGCCGATGAGCGTAAATTTAGGCAGGTCGATCTTGATGGTTTGCGCCGCAGGTCCCGAGCCTATAATGATATCCAGGCGAAAGTCCTCCATCGCAGGATACAGCACCTCCTCGATCGCGGGGCTGAGGCGATGTATCTCGTCGATAAATAGCACGTCGCCCTCTTGCAAATTTGTCAGCACCGCCGCTAGATCGCCGCTTTTTTCTATCATGGGTGCGGCCGTCATCTTGATACTCACACCCATTTCGTTTGCGATGATGTGCGCCAGCGTCGTCTTGCCAAGGCCCGGCGGCCCATAGAAAAGCACGTGATCTAGGCACTCGCCGCGCTTTTTAGCGGCCTTTATAAATATGCCTAAATTTTGCTTTATCTTTTCCTGTCCGATGTAGTCCTCAAAGCGCGTTGGGCGTAGCGACACCTCAAAATCGTTCTCGAAGCTTATTTTTTCTATTTCGACTATTCTATCCATTTTTTCGGCTCTATTTTTCGTAAATTTGCCGCATTTTACAAAATTTTGGGTAAGTTTTGGCTTTGGGCTCGCTTGAAACCAGGCTTCGATTTAGGCGCTAAATTTGACGCCGTAAATGATTTTAAAATCGTATGAAAGTAAAATTTGTTTTCAAATAAAAGATAAAATTTATCCGCCTCGCCGAAGCTGATAAATCTCAAAAATCAGATTAAATTTGACGGGAAAATCACCGAGTGTCGTCAAAAATCAGCCCGAGCCTAAAACTCCACTATCCTAGCCTTTAAAAGCTTGCAATCACTATCGTTGCCAAATTTACAACCCTCCGCGATAGACTCGAATTTTTCGTAAATTTCGATATTTTTCTCGTAGTTTTCAAAGCCCAGAGCCCTGCAGCCGTCGTCGTTGCCGAGCTTGCAAGCGCGCGAATATCCGTCGTACGCGTCATAAACCGCGAACTCCACGCCCTGTGCGTGCTCGTAAACGTAGCCCAGAGCATAGCAGCCAAGCGCATTTTTCATGTAGCACGAGGTGTCAAACGCCTTGTACGCGCTTGCTAGATTGCGCTCTGCGCCCAGCCCCTCATGCATCATTCTGCCGTAGTTATAGCAGCCCGCGCCGTCAAATTTCCTGCACGCTTTGGCGTATAAATTTACAGATTTTTTGAGATCGTTTTGCGATTCGTAGATGAGGCCCAGGTTGTTGCAAGCCGCCTCAGAGCCCAGCTCGCAGCCTTTTTCGTAGAGGCGAAATATTTTATTTTCATCTTTAGGGCCGAAAATTTCCTTGACGTTTAAAAGCGCTAGGTCAAAGCAGCCCGTGCCGTTTCCCAGCTCGCACGATTTTACAAAGAAAAGCTCGGCTTTTTCGCTGCTTTTCTGGGCTCCTAGCCCGCTAAAATGCATGCTACCCAGTGCCGCGCAGCTCATCGCGTCGCCCTCCTCGCAAAGCGGCGATAAGATCTTAAAAGCCGCGTCATAATCGGCATTTTCGATAGCCTGTCTCGCGGCCTCCTCGCGCTTAGAAAATCGCCTCTCGTTCTGCGTTTGCTCGCTTTGCTCGCCAAGACTATCGATGCCTAGCCCAAAATTCGGATTTGAAGCCGTTAGCGCACTAAAAAACGTCGCTAAAATCAATAAAATTTTCAAAACACGCTCCTTGTTTTTAACTAGCCTTGTTTTGATAGCCAAATTTTACCCGTCAAATTTGACGAGGGGCGGGTAAATGCAAGCGTTCAAATTTAACTCAAACTCTGTTCGTCAAATTTAACGCCTAAGGCTCAAATTTGCCGCCGTTTGCCGGGTGATCAAATTTGCCCCGTCGACTAGATTTGCCCAAAACAAGCTAAATTTTATACTCGAACTCCTCGCTCGGAAAGGTCTTTTCTCTAACTTCGCGAGCGTAGGCTTCTACCGCCGTTCGCACCAAATTTGCGCCGTCAAGGTATCGTTTTACGAATTTTGGCTTAAATTCGTCGAAAAACCCGAGCATATCGCTCCACACGAGTACCTGTCCGTCTACGTCGGCACCCGCGCCGATACCGATGATAGGCATCTGCACGCTCTTTGCGACCTTTGCCGCAACCGGGCTTAACGTACCCTCGACCACGGCCGAGAACGCTCCAGCACGCTCAAGCGCCTTCGCCTCGTCGATCAAGCGCGCTTCGTCAGCCTCGCTGCGTCCCTTTATCTTGTAGCCGCCCTCTTTTCGCACAAACTGAGGCATGAGTCCGATGTGGGCCATCACGTTTATGCCCTCGCCCACTAGCCTTTTTACGATAGGAGCGGCTTTTAAACCGCCTTCAAATTTGACTGCATCCGCGCCCGCTTTGATAAATTTAGTCGCGTTTTTTAGCGCGGATTTTTCGTCCTGATAGCTACCAAATGGCATATCAGCAACGACAAAAGCATGCTTTGCGCCCTGCAAAACAGCCTTAATGTGATAAAGCGCATCGTCCATTTTTAAGCTAAGGGTGTCTTTTTTGCCGTTAAAGCTCATATTTAGACTGTCGCCGACCAAAATAATATCGACGTAATCATCAAAAAGCCGCGCAAAAAGAGCGTCGTAAGCCGTGATCATAATGATGGGCTCAACACCCTTTTTGTTAATTATATCATAAATTGTAACTTTTTTATCATTTTTTAACATAAATTCCTCCTTAAATTTAGGTATTTTATTTTTAATTTTATCAAAAAAATGTTACAATCACGATAATAGTTTTAAGGAAAATAAATGGGAATACTAAGAAGCCTCGAGATAGACTACTCTTACGATATCGTGGAGGAGTTTTTGTCGCATTACTCCTTGATGTGCGATCTGATGGAACCGCTCATCATAGGGCTCACCAGGCCGGATAGGTATAGCGGCTATATCGGCGAGCTTTTTAGAATTTTTCAT
>NZ_CALKTQ010000307.1 GCF_937997465.1 uncultured Campylobacter sp.
GATTACCCTCAAAGTCTTCAGCTAAGTTTGCAAGCTCCCTTGCGCGCTCCTTGGTCATCTGCAGGTAACAATCGGCAGCCGTTACGGCATAAAGCGTACCCATAGGCGGCACAAACGGGCACTTGGCCTCTTTATAGGCCACCCATTTACGCTGGATGTCTTTTAGCTTCTTTTTATTTTCGTCGTTTAGCACGCTCATGGCTTTTTTGTAATTTTGGTTTAGGAGTTTATCTTGGATAGCAAATTCTGCATCTATGCACTGAATCATGCCTGCAGTCGAGCTATCTTTTTGCATGCACTCATCTACGCGCGCTTGCGATTCATCAAATTCCTCTTCCGAAGTTTCCTCGATGCTTGACGCAGGTTTTGCTTTGATCGCAAGATCTTGCGCTCCGAAAACCAAACTCGCCGCAAGAGCAGCAAAAATAAATTTTTTAAGCATATTTTCTCCTTTAAATTTGATGAAGATTATCGCCTAAAACGGCTAAATAAACAATAAAATTTAAATTTATAAGTAAATTCGGATTTTGAAATTTGAAAGAAAATGCGTAAATTTAAAAAACCCAAAGCCCGCAGGCCTTGGGTTTAAGGGTTTTATTTAAAATTTAGGTTCTTAACGTCTTCGTCGGCTTTTTTCATAGCTTCGGTAGGCGCTACGCCGATAGGATATTTATGTCCTAAAGAAGCAGGCGCAGGAACCGGAGTAGCCTCTTGAGTTAGCTTGATGCTGATGCCGTAAGGCGCAAGCTCGTTAACTAGCTCGGTTTGTCCTTGGCGAGCAAATTCTTTACATTGACCTAGGATCCTAGCCGACTCTTCGTCTCCATGGAAGCCGTAGCTGTTTTCGCTAAATGCGAAGTCCCAGCGGATGTGAGTTTTGCGGTGCAAGTAAAGAGTCTTTTCAAGAGCCTTACTGATAGCTTCTTTTCTCTCTTTTTCATCGGCGATCGAAGCAAATTTCTCGTGCTTAGCTAGCTCGGCTCTAGCCGTTTTTATGTCTTGAATCAAAGAAAGTAGCGCATTTTCGCAGTTTCTTAGCTCGTAAGCGTGGCGATTTTGTACGAATGAAATTCTATCTTTTAGCACTTGTTCGCTTTGCGGGTGGCAAGTTTTGCAAGCCGCGTTTATATCGGCAAGCGGAGTTAAAATTTCATGCTCGGTGATCTTTTGAGCTCCGGCGCGTTTATACGGCATGTGGCAGTCTGCGCACGTTACGCCGCTTCTTCCGTGGATACCGGTTGAGCTTAGCTCAGACTCCGAGTGCTGCATCTTGATAATTTTAGCGCCGGTATCTTTATGGATGTAGTCAAATTTAAATCCGTCCTCTTTGGCTAACTGATCGTCGTAATACTGGTCGAAATTTTCGATCTTAAACGGCTGGTCCTTTTTCCAGAAAGTCCAAGGGAAAGTTAGGGTTTGGTCTTTACCGAAATAATACTCGACGTGGCACTGCATACAAACATAGTTTCTCATCTCCGCTCTAGTAGCTTTTATGCCGCTTTTAGCGTCAGCTTCGTATCCGCGTCCTACCATCGCATTTACAAATCCCGGTCTTGTTACTCTTAGGCTCATATCGTCCGGGTGGTGGCAGTCCGCACAGGTGCTGCCTAGATGCGACCCGTGGATACTCTCGCCGTGTTTAGCCGCGATTTTTTTCATGACGTCAAAATACGGAATAGAGTTCATCTTCGTCCAAGCCGCTTTTCTCTTCTGACCTTCTTCTTTTGGCATTACGTCAAAGAAAGGCATAGGTAAGCTAGCTGCCGGGGTCGGATCTTCGGTTAGTTTGTAGTCTGGATCTAGCTGAAGTGCGGTTAGATAGCCGGTGTGGCAGTTTACGCAAGCGCCCGGTTGGCCTTTAAACGCTGGAAGTCCGTGAGAGTTTAAAAACTCCTTGTCGTTTCTTTTGGTCTCGATCTGATCTATCTGCGAATAGTAGTGGGTTCGCGGTTTGCTGTAATCCACGCCGAACGCATAGCCGTTCCAAAACACCGTAGCCGCAGGCCAGCGAATAATCTTGCTATAAGGTAAATCTCCGCCGAAAGCCGTTTCTACAAATTCGCTTCCTTTTGGATTTGCGTCGCTTTTATGCTCCATTTTTTTGTAAGCATCGAGCTGATTTGGGAAATTTGCGCCCCATTTTTCAAAATCAGGCTCAAGTTCGCTTACTTTATTGAGCATTAGCGGATACATCTTTTCTTCGGCTTTTTTAGCGCCGATATCCGTAAAAAGCGCGAACATAGCCGCACCGAGTACGACAGCCACTAAGAAAGTAGCTACATACAACACTTTGTTTTTCATTTTATCCTCCTGTTAAATTTTAAAAGTTATGCGCGTGTCCCGCTTCGCGGTGGCAAGATACGCATCTTAAAGGCTCGCTAGAATTGCCTTGATGCTCTTTGAGATTTTTATCAAACGGTTTTGCCGCTCCTATAGCGCGCGGATCGATAACGTTTGAGACGTACTCTTTATGGCAGTCCATGCAGTTTTCCTGAACTCTTTTTGTTTTTTCGTTTGCGGTAAATGCGTAAGGATTGTCTTTAAAAGTAACGGCATACGCGTGTCCTAGGCCGCTTTGAGCCTTCATGATCCAATATCCTATAAAATCATGCGGCAAATGGCAGTCGTTACAGGTCGCAACGTTTTGGTGTCCGCCTCTTGACCAGCTTTCGTAGACTTGATTCATCACGTGACAGTTTTTACAGGCTGCGGGATCCGGACTAAAGTATGAAAATCCCTTAGCATAGTAAAAAGTGTATAGTCCGTGACCGATAACCACTCCAAACGATAGCAACAAAAGAATGACCCAGATGGATGCTTTTTTCTTCGTGTTTTCCATGAC
>NZ_CALKTQ010000308.1 GCF_937997465.1 uncultured Campylobacter sp.
GCAGCTACGAGCAAAGCGAAGTAGAGCGTCGCCCCTTCCTCTCCCAAGCCCTCTCCAACCCCACTGCACGTGAGAGGTTGCTGCACTGCGTGCAGGTTTATTTGGCGCCGCCGCGCCGAAAGTGTAAATTTGACATTTTCAAGATACGGGTCTCGGTGACCCAAATTTGCAAATTTGAAATTTGATTGTAAGAAATTAAGGCGACGTATTTTTTCTTTAGACGAGACGCTTTTAAATTTGGCGACGGGAGTTACCTTGTCGGTAATGACCGAGCCAAATTTAAAAGCAACGAAGTATAAAGGAAAAAGACAAGCTGTCAAATTTTAAAGATCGCGAGGATCGGCGATCTTGCCTGCGACGGCGCTAGCCGCAGCTACGGCCGAGTTTGCCAGATACACCTCGCTCGTGCGATCTCCCATGCGGCCGACGAAGTTTCTATTTGTCGTGCTCACGCAGCGTTCCCCAACGCCCAAAATCCCCATATATCCGCCTAGGCATGCGCCGCAGGTTGGGTTTGAGACGACCGCCCCCGCTTCCGCGAAAATATCCATCAGCCCCTCTTTTTGCGCTTGCAGGGCGATCTTTTGCGTCGCCGGCGTGATGATGAGGCGGGTTTTGCGCGCTACTTTGCGGCCTTTTAGGATCTCAGCCGCGATGCGCAGGTCGCTTAGGCGGCCGTTCGTGCAGCTGCCGATAAAAGCCTGATCGATGGCGATGTCGTCTTTCACCGCTTCGCGCACGCTTTTGCCGTTGCTAGGTAGGAACGGATAGGCGATCACGGGATCGAGATTAGTGACATCGATCTCTAAAATTTGCTCGTAGTTCGCGCCCTCGTCGGAGTAGTGTAGCTTCGGCTCGGCGCGTAAGCTTTTACCTTTTAAAAACTCTTTTGTTGTTTCGTCGACTGCGATGATGCCACTTTTGCCGCCGGCTTCGATCGCCATGTTGCACATGCTAAAGCGTCCGTCCATATCGAGGCTCTCTATCGTCTCGCCCGTAAACTCCAGCGCCTTATACAGCGCGCCGTCCACGCCGATGCGGCGGATGATCTCTAGGATGAGGTCCTTGCCGTAGACGTGGCGGTCTAGCTTGCCGCGAAAGATTACTTTGATAGTCGGCGGTACTTTGAACCAGTTTTTGCCCGTTATCATCGCGTAGGCTAGGTCGGTGCTGCCCATGCCCGTAGCAAAGGCTCCCAGCGCGCCGTGCGTACAGGTATGGCTATCGGCGCCGATGATGACGTCGCCAGGCACTACGAGGCCCTTTTCCGGCAAAAGCGCATGCTCGATACCCATATCTTTTTCGTCAAAATAGTTTTTCAAATCGTGCTTATACGCAAAATCGCGGCTGATTTTGGCTTGGTTGGCGCTTAGGATGTCTTTTGCCGGGATGTAGTGGTCCATCACGACGCTAAAGCCGTCCGGGTTAGCGAGCTTCGTCGCGCCGCTTCGCTCAAACTGCTTGATGGAGATCGGAGTCGTGATGTCGTTGCCGATGACCATGTCGATGTCGCTTTCTATGATCTCGCCCGCGAAAACCTCGTGCCCTACGTGCTCGCTGAAAATCTTTTCGGTGATGGTTTGCTTTGAGTTTTGCATAAATTTCCTTTTTTTGCGGATGCCGCGCGTTTTTAAAATTTAGCGATTTTAGCGAAAATTTATAAAATTTTTTATTATGCGGTAAATTTGGGATCAAAGGGCGAGCAAATTTAACAAAGGATTGCCGCAAAGATTTTGCAAGGCAAGGCTAAATTTAGCTAAATTTGAAAAAATAGG
>NZ_CALKTQ010000309.1 GCF_937997465.1 uncultured Campylobacter sp.
TACAATATTAAAAATATGATTTTATAAGCTGATATAATAATAAGGAGTCCGACATGATCAATGATTTTAGTAAATTTTATACCTTTATGGAGATAGTGAAAGAAAGAAGCTTCTCAAAAGCCTCAAGGGCTCTAGGTATCTCGCAGCCCGCAGTTACTTTGCAGATGAAAAAGCTCGAGGAGATGCTGCAAACCACGCTAATAATGCGTAAGAAAAACGGCATCGTCCTAACTCACGAGGGCGAGAAATTTTATAAACTCTGTACTCAGTTTGAAAGCGCTATGTTTCGCTTTAAAGACGAGCTGGCGCACATAAAAACCGATAAAGTACCGCTAGTAATCGCAACCACCCAGCTCATCGCCGAGGCGGTCATCTCGATACTGCTGGATAAAATCTCGCAAAGCGTAGGCAGCGAGCTAGACATCAGGATAAAGGAGCAAAACGAGCTCATAAACTACCTAAAAGACCGCCGCAGCGACATCGCCATCATCCTGGAGCAGTCGCTTGATAGCAGCTTGCTCGTTAAAAAGCTATTTGACTACGAGCTGATTTTAGTTTCTAATAAAAAAATCGCCGAAAGCGTGAAGCCTGAAGAGCTTATTAAGTTTAAATTTATCAAAGATAGGACGCGAACTTATCTCGATGATATTTTGCATAAGCACGGCGTGGACGCGCATGCGCTTGACGTGGCGTATTCGCTAGACGGTTCGATAATGGTCTGTCGCGCGCTCGCGTCAAACCATGCCGATACGTACGTGGCGTTTTTACCGAGATTTTTGATCGAAAACGAGCTAAAAAACGGCAGGCTGTTTGAGATAAACATCTCTAAATTTAAGCTCACTCGCTCGGTTTATGCCGCTGCGTTAAAAGAAAACGAGGAAGCGCTGCAAAAATTTCTAAAGATCAAGACGAGCTTTAATTTTTAATCCGCTTTAGCGTACGCGCCAAATTTTGATTAAATTTAGCCTTTTTCGGCGCGTAAATTTAAATACTCTTGCGAAAATTTGGCGCAAAATATC
>NZ_CALKTQ010000310.1 GCF_937997465.1 uncultured Campylobacter sp.
GCTGAATGGCGGTAGAATCGGTAGGCGTGATCGTGCCTACGAGCGAGACGCTGTTACGTTTATAGTGTGTATGCATTTTCTGTCCGCCGCCGCTTTTATAGTCGCCGCTCTCATAGTGTCCGCCCGAGACCTCTAGGCTACCCAGCTCATTCCCCGCCGCTACGTCCGCGGTAGTTTCAAACCTTCTAAAACTACCGCCCAGCACGCTTACGTTTCCTCCGAAGCTCGGTTTTGACAGCCTTGCTATCTCTCTATCGAAAAATATACCGCCGCTAATGAGCGCGCCGTATCTGACGTCTTGCGGGCCTTTTACGATGCGAACCGAGCTATAGTTTTGCGCCGAGATGTAGGTGATGGGCGTATCCATGCGCATGCCGCAGCCGCCGTTTAACGTACTACCGTCGATAAGTACGGGCAACCTAGCCGCCGTTTGCGAGCGATAATAAACCTCGCTGCCGCCTCCGCCCTTGCGCTCCATCGTAAAACCGTTCAAATTTGAAAGCGATTTGGCGATGTCGCCGTTTTCCAGTATCGCGCCTTTTCCAGCTATTTGGGCGTTTGTAGGCTCGTCTAGGGCTGATTTTTGCATTTTTGACGAGACGGTAACGGGACTCAGACTTATCGCTTCCTCGGCGCTAAGCATCAAATTTGACGCCATGGCCAGCGCCAAAACGTAAGAAATTTTCATTTTCGCTCCTGCAAAATTAATATTTAATATTGAAATTGAAGCAAAAATAAACTTAAATAAAGTATGAATATTTATGTAATGTTAATTATTTTGTATGAAATTTAGCTCAAACCCTGATATTTCGGTCGTTTGCGTTAAGTGTGTAGAAAAGTAACTTTAACGGATTAGAATTATAAATTTAAGTAATCTCGGTTTCATCAAATTTGAGTTTAACGAAACCGAGATTAAATTTACAAAATCTCTTTTACCAGCAGCTGCGGCGTGACGAGTCCGCGAAACGAGTTTTTCGATACCGAAAAAACTAGGTCTATGCTCTCGCCCGCATGCGGCTCGCGAGTATCTCGCAAACCGCGCTCTTGCCGCTGCCGATACTGCCCGTGACGACGATTGCGTGTTTAAATTGCGGCATTTTGCTTTTAAATTCGATATAAAACTAGAACCGAGTCGCATCTTAAATAAGACGGCAAATATCAAAAATAAATTTTCACAAGACTCTAAAATTGACTCATAGATTTTAAAATTTCGTGTTTTATCCGCGATAAATTACCGTTTTGTGGTGCGATTTGAAAATTTATCGCATGACTTTGCCGAATTTAAGCGCAAATTTTAAATGTTAATATTAAATTTAAATTTATTTAGCGCATTCTTCTTGAGAAAAATCTTTTATGTCGAGAATGCTTGTATACTTCTACTTCTCTACAGTTTACCTTTTTCATTGCCTCTTGTATCGCGTCCGGCGTACCTTCTCTGAGTGCTGCTAGCATGACTTCGGGCGGCTGTTCTTCGCAGACTATCTTTTTCTTGCTATGAGTAAACGTGCTAATGATATAGAAGATTACGGCGACGATAGCGATAAACGTATAAAATAAAATATCATAGGTTATTAACTGACTAAAAATAGTTTTCTTTTTACTAGATTTATTTTTTATTTGTTTAGATTTAGCCATAAAATTCCTGCCGAAAAATCTCTAAATTTAATCCAAGCAAAACTAGCCGAATTCACGATATCTCTTTTACCAGTAGCTGCGGCGTGACGAGTCCTCGAAACGAGTTTTTCGATACCGAAAAAACGAGGTCTATGCTCTCGCCGGCATGCGGCTCGCGAGTGAAGTTAAAAAACAGCGCCTCGAGGCATTTGCCGTCTTTTTGCAGGATGAGCTTTAGGTGATTTTGCTCCCTACCGATTAGCTTTTTGTTTTTGACGACGGCTGATTTGATCTCAAAGAGCGGGCGCGGATTTTTCTGCCCGTAAGGTTCGAAATGCTCCAAAATTTCAAGCAGTTCAAAGTCCACTTCGCCCGCCTCTATCTCACCCAGAGGTTCGTCAAACGCGCTAAATTCGTGCAGGTCCATCAGCATACACGAGCTATTTATCGCGTTTTTAAACGCTTCTAAATTTGCCGGATCTATCACGATGCCGGCAGCTCCCTTGTGCCCGCCGTAGCCCACAAGTAAATTTTCGTGGCTAGCGATGAGCGAGAGGATGTCTAGCTTGCCCACGCTTCTAGCGCTACCTTTGGCACGGTTTTCGTCGATACTAAAGACGATGGCGGGCTTTTTAAACTGCTTTGCCAGACGCGAGGCGACGATGCCGATGACGCCCTCGTGCCAGCCCCTGCCCCACGTCACGATGATGTGTTCGTCCTCGCGCACGTCCTTTAACGAGCACTCAAAAAGCGTGCGCTCCTCCTCCTTGCGCGAGTTGTTAAAGCTCACGATGGTGTCGAGACACTCGCAGGCGCGGTCTAAGTTTTTGGCGCGCAAAAACTCAAAAGATACGCTCGCATCGTCCATACGCCCCGATGAGTTTATGAGCGGCGCGATGAGAAAGCTAATGTCGTCGCACTCGAATTTATCTTTGCCGTAAAGCTGTTTTATCGCCGTAAATGCGGGCCTGCGCGAGCTATTTAGGCGGTTTACGCCAAGCTTAACTAGGATGCGATTTAGGTCGCGAAGCTCCATCATATCGGCTATTATCGCGATAGCGAGGAGGTCTAGAAATTTGCCCATATCGTAGTTGATACGGCACACGTCCTTTAGCGCGCCCACTAGATACCACGCGACCTGAGCGCCGCAAATTTCGACGTTTGGAAAGTGGCAATCCTTTTGCTTTGGATTTATGATCGCATAGGCCTCGGGCAGGACGTCGGGCGGCATGTGATGATCGGTGATGATGAGATCGATGCCTTTTTGCTTGCAAATTTGAGCCGCGTCGTTTGCCGAGATGCCGTTATCTACGGTCACGATGAGACCGGCGTCTGCTATCTCTTCGACGATTTGCGGATTTAGCCCATAGCCGTCGCTAAAGCGATTTGGGATACGCACGAAATACTCGCTAACGCCCAAATCATCGAAAAACTCGGCCATTATGACGCTGGCGATCACGCCGTCCACGTCATAATCGCCGACGATGACGATCTTTTCGTTTTGCTCGATCGCGCGCTTTATACGCTCGGCACCCTTAAATACATCCTTTAACGCATCAGGCGTAGGAATTTCTGAAAGTTTTTTGTGAATGTCATTTTCAAATCTTTGATTCAGTAATTCCTTTATCTTTTCCTTATTCAACATCGTTTTGACGGGCTTTTGCGTAAGCCTCGCCGTCAAATTTCGCCGCCTTGCCACCGTTTTTGCCTAAATTTTTGCTCGCCTCGGGGGTCAAATTTACCCCTGCCACGCCGCAAAAAAGGCTAAATTTTGGTTCAAATT
>NZ_CALKTQ010000311.1 GCF_937997465.1 uncultured Campylobacter sp.
GTATATTCAGATACACCATACGAACCTTGCCAAGCCTTCATTTTATTTATCACAAATTGACCCTTTTTAACAACTTTGTAAGAATTTAAATCGTCTGGTATAAAATTATGGTTGACATCTTTGTTTTCAATATCTCTTAATATTACTCCTTTCTCTCTTGTGATCGATAAAAGCGGTAAATCAACTCTTTTTTTAATAGATACAGGTTTTAAAATTTGTCCCAATTTCACAAATTTCCAATGACTAGGAATTTCTCCGAGCCACTCTACGCCGCTGTTTTTAAATTTGGCGTTTTTGTTAAGCCCTTTGGTTACGGCGTCATTTATGATTATCTGTTTTTGCTCTTTTAACAGCTCGATAAATTTCTCTTTCCCGCTTATGGACGCGTCTATTTTGGCTATTTTCTCATCAAGATATGAAGCGATTTTTTCCTGCTCATCTTTTGGTGGAATAAAAGTTTTAAATGAAAAGAAATTTTCTTTAGATATTGTATTTCTAAGTCCTAAATATAAAGGCTTTAATCTCTTGTTGTTGTCTAAATTTAAATAAAAATAATACAAATACTTCTTAGAAATATTTCGAACATCAAATACTGTATATGCACCAGTAATCATACCATCGTATTCAGATAGGCCGATAGTTCTTGGAGTTTCTTCTACATCAAATAAGCAAAATACAAAATCTCCATTTTTTACTTCTTGATACGTGTCAAATTCTGCTGGAAATTTTCCACCCTTATCCAAATCCCTTTTAACAATACCATCTAAAGTCAATGATAGTAAAGCATATTTGTTGGATCTTTTTCCAACTAAGTTTCTTTTTAGTTTAAATATATATTTGTTTGCCAAGATTTCCCAATGGCTAGGAATTTCCACGAGCCACTCTACGCCACTGTTTTTATATGAATCATATCTTTTAAATTTAGCCATATCATTCGCCTAAAATTTCTTTGATAAGCCCGTCGCTTTGGCGTTCAAGCTCTAAAATTTGCTTTGCTACTTCGTCTATGCTTCTTAGTGGTTTGTGGGTGTAGAAATATATATTAAAGCTTATCTCGTAGCCGATTTTTACGCTATCTATATTTATCCAAGCGTCATTTACGTGTGGTTTTACCTCTTTTAAAAAATAATCTAAAATATTATCTTTTAGCGCGATATTTTCGCTATCTCTTAGCTCGCTGTCGCTTTCGTATTCTATGTATTCGTCCTTTTTCTCGCCTTTGAAATAACCGAAATTTTCAAGCTCGCTGGCGTTGCATTTTAGATGAGTGAGTAAAAGCTTTTCTTTATTTATTTTATTTATCTTTTTTATCACTTTTGCCGCGCTTTCATCTTGCCAAGAGACGGCGTTTAAGATAGTGTTTATCTGCGAGGCATTTAGCTTGATATCTAGCTTTTTAATCGCTTTTGAGACTAGCTCTTTAAAGGTGTTAAAATCGCTAAATTCGTCTGTACCGATCTCTTGCTTTAGTTTATTTGCGCTAGAGAATAAAATTTGGTGCTTTTGCCAAAGCTCTTTTGAGATAAGGGCGTTTTTTTGCTTTGCGTTTAGCTCTATCTCTTCATTTTCTAGGTATTTTTCTATCTCTTTTTTGTGATTATTTAGTCCCAAAAAGCACTCATCTTTAAAATTATTTAAACACCATTTCATCGGCTCTTCTAGGCTTTTGTCAAATTTTAAACTCTCTATGAGCTCGTCAGCAAATCGCGCTTTTAGTCTTTTTGGACGTTCGATATTTACTTTGTAGTATCCAAAGTCGGAGTTTGAAAAAATTTTAGATGAGATTTTTTATCATCTACAAATTCGTCGCAAGTTTTGAAATTTTCGTAAATTTGCATGATTTTGGCGATGTGTTTTGGCTCTAGCTCGCAGTTTTTATCGCCCAAATTTTTCCTTAGCTTTGAGTATAGCTCGCTAGCGTCGATGAGCTGAGTTTTGCCCTGTCTGTGGGATGGTTTGTTGTTTGAGAGTATCCAGATGTAGGTTGTTAGCCGGTGTTATAAAAAAGATTATTTGGAAGCTGTATTATCGCATCTAGTAGATCATTTTCTATGATATATCGCCTGATATTGCTCTCTCCGCCGCCTGCATCGCCTGTAAAAAGCGAACTGCCGTTATGAACAGAGGCTATGCGGCTGCCTAGTTTGTTTATAGATGTTGGCTTCATCTTATCTACCATTTCCATCAAAAACAAAAGCTGTCCGTCGCTGCTCCTTGGCGTCGCGTCACAGTCGCTCTTATTTCCCCAGTAGTTGCTAAGGCTTACGATAAATCTGCTATCTATTATGTTTTTGTCGTCTTTTATGTATCTTTGCTCACTCGCCCACGATTTGCCGTAAGGGGGATTTGATAGCATAAAGTCAAATTTCATGCCGGCAAATTCATTAACCGAAAGTGTGGAGCCGTTTTTGATATTTTCGGGGTCGTTGCCCTTTATCATCATATCTGATTTGCATATGGCGTAGGTTTCGTCGTTTATCTCTTTGCCGTATAGATATATGTCGCTTTTGGCTCTTATTTCGCCGTTTTCGTCTTTGATGAAATTTTGAGATTCAGTTAGCATTCCGCCGCTTCCACATGCGGGATCGTAGATGGTGATGACTGGTGGGAGCGTATCTTTTATGGGGTTAAAGACGATATGCGTCATCAAATTTATAACTTCCCTAGGCGTAAAGTGCTCTCCTGCTTCTTCGTTGTTGTATTCATTAAATTTTCTTATTAGCTCTTCAAAAACATATCCCATGACGAGGTTTGTAAGCGGAGGCAACTTTTTTCCATCAGGATCAAGCACCTCTTTGTCGGTTAAATTTATATAGCGCGATGTAAATTTTTCCAAAACATCTAGCAATACGTCTTTGCTTGCCATATGTTTTATCTGCGCTTTTAGTTTAAATTTGTCGATTATCTCGGTAACGTTTTGGCTAAATCCGTTTAAATACTCGGTGAAATTTGCCTCAAGAATAGCCGAAGAGTTTGTCGCCGTGTCGTAGAGCTTTTGAAGCGTCCACTTGCTAGTGTTGTAAAACACATAGCTGCTCGCATCTCTTAAGCCGCTATCATCTAGCTCTTTAAGCCCGGCCGTGTTTATTTGAAAATCTATCTCGCTTAGTACGGCTTCTTTTGTGGGCTCTAAAAGCGCGTCAAGCCTTCTTAGAACAACCATAGGTAGTATTACATCTCTGTATTTTCCGCGCACATAGACATCTCTTAAACAATCATCGGCGATCGACCAAATAAAACTAACTAATTTATTATGCACTGCTTGGTTCATCTTTTATCCTAGAAATTTATATTTGTTGAAACGTATTTTGCCCTAAAATAGATTATAAATCAAAGCTCTGGACGAGAAATACTCTGAGTAGGCGTGATTTTAGGTTTTTTGGAGGTTATTAATGAAAATTTGCAACATTTCGAATAAGTAGCGGCCCTTATTTGTCACGTAAAAAGCTAAAAAAGACTATTTGTGTATGCAATTGACTGTATAAGGTTGATAATACTGAAGGAAGTAGTTGGCTAATAATTATATTAGGGTAGTATAGAAGATGAATTATTTAATATTTGTTCTATTTTCTTTTAATCAAAATTTCTGTAAAGTAGTGTCAAAAGGATGTGAGCAAAATGAGTAGAAGCACATGCAATATAGACCCTTATTAGAAATGGTGCGAATAAAAAATACTTAGAATATGAGGAGTTGCTCTATTGAAAAAGAGCTTTGGCGGAATTTATATATA
>NZ_CALKTQ010000312.1 GCF_937997465.1 uncultured Campylobacter sp.
GCACATGCTAGAACATCTAAATTTTAAATCCACCAAAAATATGAAAGCGGGCGAATTTGACGAGATCGTAAAGGGTTTTGGCGGCGTAAATAACGCTAGCACGGGCTTTGATTATACGCATTATTTCGTCAAATGCTCAAAAGGCAACCTAGACGAGGCTCTTAGGCTTTATGCCGATATAATGGAAAATTTGAGCCTAAAAGATAAAGAATTTCAGCCCGAGCGCGATGTCGTGACCGAGGAGCGAAGATGGCGCACAGACAACTCTCCGATCGGCTTTTTGTACTTTACGCTTTTTAACGTCGCTTTTAGTTATCACCCGTATCACTGGACTCCGATCGGCTTTATCGGCGACATCAGAAACTGGACGATAGAGGACATAAAAGAATTTCACGAGACGTACTATCAGCCGCAAAACGCGATGCTTCTAATCAGCGGCGACATCGATAAAAAAAGCGCGTTTGAGCTAGGCAAAAAGCACTTTAAAAATATAAAAAACAAAAAACCGCTACCTAAGTTGCACTGCATCGAGCCTGAGCAAAACGGCGCAAAAAGGGCTGAAATTTACAAGGATAGCGAGGTAGAGATGCTGGCGCTTGCCTTTAAGATCCCGCCGTTTAATCACGAGGATCAGCCTGCGTTAGGCGCGCTAGCGGAGTATCTAGGCAGCGGACAAAGCTCTGTTTTACAACGCGTTTTGATAGATGAAAAATGTCTCGTAAACAGCGTGGACGTCTATAATATGAGCAATATCGACGAGAGTCTGCTCATCGTGCTTGCCGTTTGTAATCCAGGCGTCAAGGCAGAGGCCGTAGAGGACGAGATCTGGAGAGTGCTTGAAAACGCAAAAACGCAAAAAATAGACGAAGACGAGATAACTAAGATAAAAAATAGCTTAAAAAGCGATCTTATTTACTCGTTAGATAGCGCGTCGAAGGTAGCAAATTTATACGGCGGATATCTCGTTAGAGGCGATATAAAGCCGCTTTTTGAGCTACCTGAAAAAACAGCCGCGCTAAAACCAGCCGATCTAAACGAAATCTGCAAAAAATACGCAAGAAAAGAAAAATCCACGACGATCATCCTAAGAAAGGAAAAAAGTGAATAAAAAAGCAATAACGGGCGCTATGACGGCGCTGATTACGCCTTTTAAAGACGGTAAACTAGACGAAATCGGTTATGAAAAATTAATCAAAAGACAAATAGCAAACGGCATTGACGCGGTCGTACCCGTAGGCACGACAGGCGAGAGCGCGACGCTAACGCACGACGAGCATAGAATCTGTATCGAGATCGCCGTAAATACCTGCAAAAATACGGACGTAAAAGTACTCGCGGGTGCCGGCAGTAACGCCACTCACGAGGCGGTAGGATTAGCCAAATTTGCTCAAGATCACGGCGCAGACGGCATCCTCTCGGTTGCGCCCTACTACAACAAACCGACGCAAGAAGGCCTATACCGCCACTACAAAGCGATCGCCTCAAGCGTCGAAATCCCGGTGCTACTCTATAACGTCCCCGGCCGAGTAGGCGTGGATATCCAGCCGTGCACGGTTTTTAGGCTATTTAAAGAGTGCGAGAACGTTTACGGCGTAAAAGAGGCCACGGGTAGCATCGAGCGCTGCGTCGATCTGCTCGCGCACGAGCCTGGCCTATCCGTCGTCAGCGGCGAGGACGCGATAAACTACCCTATCCTCTCAAACGGCGGCAAGGGCGTGATCTCGGTTACGGCAAATTTGCTTCCCGACGAGATATCAAATTTGACTCACTTTGCGCTAAAGGGCGAGTTTGCGCGCGCAAAAGCCATAAACGACGATCTGTATGCGGTCAATAAAATAATGTTTTGCGAGAGCAACCCGATCCCGGTCAAGGCCGCTATGTATATCGCCGGGCTCATATCAAGCCTCGAGTACCGCTTGCCGCTTTGCGAGCCGAGCGCCGAAAATCTCAAAAAAATCGAACAAACCATAAAGCAATATAACATAAAAGGATTTTAATGAACTGCGAAAACGAATTTAAAGGCAAAACTCTAGTAATCAGCGGCGGAACGCGCGGTATCGGACGCGCCATCGTGGAGGAATTCGCCGCAAAGGGTGTAAACATCGCCTTTACATATAACTCAAACGAAGAGCTAGCCAAGACCCAAGCCGCCGAGCTCGAGGCGACGTACGGCATAAAAGCTAGAGCCTACGCGCTAAATATACTTGAGCCCGAGACCTATAAAGATCTATTTTTAGAGATCGACGCAAACTTCGATCGCATCGATTTTTTCATCTCAAACGCTATCATCTCGGGTCGTCCGGTCGCAGGCGGATATACGAAATTTATGAAACTTCGCCCTCGCGGTATCAATAACATTTTCACCGCAACCGTAAACGCATTCGTAGTCGGCGCGCAAGAAGCGGCAAAACGCATGGAAAAAACGGGCGGCGGCAGCATCATCTCGCTATCATCGACGGGTAATCTCGTCTACATCGAAAACTACGCAGGCCACGGCACCGCAAAAGCCGCGGTCGAAGCCATGGCGCGCTACGCAGCGACCGAGCTTGGCGAAAAAAATATCCGCGTAAACGTCGTTAGCGGCGGCCCGATCGAGACGGACGCGCTTAGGGCTTTTACTAACTATGAGGAAGTTCGCGACAAAACAGCCGAGCTAAGTCCGCTAAATCGCATGGGGCAGCCGACCGACATAGCAGGCGCATGTTTGTTTC
>NZ_CALKTQ010000313.1 GCF_937997465.1 uncultured Campylobacter sp.
AGGCTAACTCGATATCTGATGGCTTTAAGGGCGCGTTTGGCATACCGCAGTGGGCGAGCGGGCTGTTTTTAGCGGCGATTTGCGCTATGATCTTTATCGGCGGCGTCAAAGCCATCGCTAGAGTCGCCGAAAAGATCGTGCCTATCATGGCGATCCTCTACGTCGCGGTCGGACTTGTGATCATTTGCTTTAATCTTGATAAAATTCCCGGCGTCATAGCGCTTATATTCGAGGCCGCGTTTAATCCGTCCGCAGCCTGGGGCGGTGCGACTGGAGCCACGATCGCTACGGCGATGAGATACGGTATCGCGCGCGGACTGTTTTCAAACGAAGCCGGCATGGGCTCGACGCCTCACGCGCACGCCGCGGCTAACGTCAAACATCCCGTAGATCAGGCGGTGCTAGGCATCATGAGCGTGTTTGTCGATACCTTCATCGTGCTAAATATCACCGTTTTCGTCGTACTTAGCGCCGATGTGATACATTTTGAAAACGGCAAAGCCGTGCTAACTGGCATCTCGCTCGTGCAAGAGGCGTTTTCGACGCATGTTTTGGGGCACGCTGGCGGCTACGGATTCGTGGCGATTTGCTTGTTTTTCTTTGCTTTTACGACGATTTTGGGCTGGTACTACTTCGCCGAGATCAACGTGCGTTACCTTTTTGGAGCCAAATTCGTGCGAATTTTACAGATATTAGTCGTTGGATTTGTGTTCGCTGGTAGCTTGCTAAAGATAAATTTCGTCTGGGAGCTGGCCGATATGTTTAACGGCCTCATGGTGCTTCCAAACCTGATTGCCATCATCGCGCTTAGCCCGGTCGTGGTTAAACTTCTAAAAGATCACGACGAAGGCAAAGAATACGATCCAAACGAGTATATAAGGAAGGCTTGAGCGGCGTAGTAAATTTTACGGCAACAGACATGTGCCGTAAAATTCGTTTTTTATCGCCGTTTTACGCTACGTCAAATTTATGACTCAAATTTGCGCTACCGATAACTTTTGCAGCATCAAATTTGGGCTAAACTTAAAACCTTTCCGCTGCCTCTAAAACCACGCTTTTTAGTAAATTTACGCCGTTAGCGATGTCGCTCCAGCTGGAAAATTCCGCCGGATTGTGGCTGATACCGTCTTTAGACGGAATGAAAATCATCGCAGTCGGACAAAGTGCGCTCATATGCATCGCGTCGTGTCCTGCGCCGCTTGGCATGATCTCAAAGCTAAGACCGAGAGCTGCGGCTTTTTGGGCGATGAGCTTGATGAGGCGGCTGTCCAGTGCGCACGGCTCGTCAAAGGCTAGCTGCTTGATCTCGCATTTGACGCCGCGCTGGGTTTCGATGCGCGAGATTTCGGCTAGGATCTGCTCGTAGGCCTCCTCGCGCGTGACTAGGTCAATGCCGCGCAGGTCGATTAGTAGCGTTGTCTCGCCCGGCACGACGTTCATGACGCCCGGTTTTACCGTGCAGTTGCCCGCGGTCGCTACCACGCCGTTTGCCACGTTTTTCTGCGCGACGCCCTCGACGGCTAGCACTATCTGCGCCGCTGCGCAAAGCGCGTCGTGGCGATACTTCATCGCGGTCGTGCCGGAGTGCTGGGCTTGACCTTGCACGCGTACGCCAAATCTATGCGGCGCGGCAATGGCGCTCACTACGCCGATTTGGATGTTTTCGTTATCTAGTAGCGGCCCCTGCTCGATGTGCAGCTCAAAGAAACTCTCGTAGCCCGGCGTCAAATTTTTAGCCTTTTCGATGCTTGCTAGATCGATGCCAAACTCGGCAAAGATCTCGCTGGTAGCGCGCCCTTGAAAGTCGCGCACGTCTTTAAGTTTCTCAAAACCTAGCTTGCCGCACATTACCTTGCTGCCAAGCGTCGCGATGTTAAATCTACTTGACTCCTCGCACTCAAAGACGATGAGCTCGAGCGGTCTGCGCGTCTGCACGCCCTCGTCGTTTAGCGATCTAATCAGCTCTAGCCCGCCCAGGACGCCCAGAATCCCGTCAAATTCGCCGCCGTTTATCACGGTGTCTAGATGTGAGCCAAACGCTACCGCTGGCAGCTTGGGCTCAACACCTTCGCGCCTAGCAAAGATATTTCCGATGGCGTCTATGTGTACTTTTAGCCCCGCCTCCTTACAGCGCGCGATAAATAGCTCTCTGGCGGCCTTATCCTCGCGCGTGTAGGCTAGGCGACTCATCCCTGCGCCGAAGCCCTCGTCGTTGATCGCGTTTATCTCGCTAAAAAGCGCCTTAAGTCTATCTAAATTTATGCTCATCGCCCGTCCTTCGTATTTAAAATTTACCAAATTCTAGCCAAGAAGCATTAAATTTATACTTTAATATTTTTATTTAATACAATATTTAATTTTTTGGATTTTACCTTTATTTTAATTAAATTATCTTCTTTTAAAATTTCAAAATTAATTTTAGATAATGTTTGGGATCTAAGAGCTAACAAACGCTAACGTTAGTTTTATTAGAATTTAGCTCTAAAATCAGCTTTGAATATAAAATTTATAAACAGCAAAGTAAAAACTTTATACCATAATATACTAAATTTTACTAACAAATTGCCCGGTTTGAGATATAAATTTGCAGAAAATATGATGGTCAAATTTAAACAAAAGCAGTGGTTTTTGAGGAAAGCGGTTGGCAACATCAATTTACCGCCTATAAATCTTTGGCTCGTAGCGTATTTGCTGGCGAGCCAAAGTTAAATTTGACCGTTTAAACTAGCTGCGCACCCTGTCCTTTTACGATCTCGCCGATGACGTAGCCGTCGGTATTTGCTAGCACAAAGTCGGCGTTTTCTTTTGGCGCTACGACGATCATACCCACGCCCATGTTAAACGTCCTCATCATCTCGGCAGGCTCTACCTTTTGCGCGATGATTTTAAAGATATCAGGCGTGCGGATCGCGGCATGCTCGATCTTCGCGCCCAGCCCCTCCGGAAATACGCGCGGCAGATTTTCCACGATGCCACCGCCAGTGATATGTGCGAGCGCGTGGATTTTATCTTTTAAATTTAAAAAGTCGCCGACGTAGATCCTAGTCGGCTCCAAAAGCACGTCGATGAGTGCGCGACCGTCCACTTTGTCGTCAAATTTTAGCCCCAGCTCGGCGACCACTTTTCGTGCGAGCGAGAAGCCGTTTGAGTGCAGGCCGCTGCTAGGAAGCGCGATGAGTACGTCGCCCTCGCGGACGAATTTTGAGCGGTCGATCTCGTCCTCCTCGGCGATGCCCACTGCAAAGCCCGCAAGGTCGAAGTCGCCTTTTTCATACATCGAGGGCATCTCCGCCGTTTCGCCGCCGATCAGTGCACAGCGGGCGAGTTTGCAGCCCTCGGCGATGCTTTTTACTACCTCTTTGGCATCCGTGATCTCGAGCTTTGCCGTCGCGTAGTAGTCGAGGAAAAATAGCGGCTCGGCGAAGTTACAGATGAGGTCGTTCACGCACATCGCGACGAGGTCTTGACCTACGCCGTCAAATTTACGCGCGTCGATCGCGAGTCGCAGCTTCGTGCCCACGCCGTCGGTGGCGCCTAGGATCGCGGGCTTTTTGTAGCCGGCAGGCAGTCTCACCGCACCGCTAAACGAGCCGATACCGCCTAAAACGTGCGGAGTTTGCGTCGCTTTGACGAACGGTTTTATCGCGTTTACGAAGTCATTTCCCGCGTCTATATCGACGCCAGCGTCTTTGTAGCTTATCAAATTTTATCCTCCAAGATGGTATAATTTCGCAGATTTTAGCTAAAATCGAATAAAAACGCTATAAAGGCTTACCTTGAAATTTAAACACGCCGTCGTCATTACGGGCAGCATCGGTAGCGGCAAGAGCGCGGTTTGCGAGCTGCTTCGTGATCGCGGATTTGAGATCATCGACGCCGATAGGATTTCACATTTCGTCCTTGATCGCTGCGCCGCGCAGGTAGCTGAAATTTTCGGCGCGCAATACGTCGTGCAAAAAGACGTACAGGCTACAAATTTGAACCCACAGGCAGAATTTAACGCTAGATCGGATGAGGTAAATTTGGCCCCGACCCGTACTTCGGTGGATCGCAAAAAGCTAGGCGAGCTGGTGTTTAAAAACCCTGCGGAATTGGCAAAGCTTGAAGCGCTGCTGCATTCGAAGATAATGGATGAAATTTTATCGCAGGCGCAGGCTTTGGAGGCGAAAGAAAAGCTTTATTTCGTCGATATTCCGCTATTTTTCGAGGGCAAGAGGTATGAGTTTTTTGATAAAGTGGCGGTCGTTTATGCACCTAAAGAAACGCTGATCGCGCGCGTGATGACGCGAAACGGGCTGGATTACGCCGCCGCAAAGCACCGCGTGGAACTACAAATAGATATCGAGCAAAAGTGCGCTATGGCGGATTTTGTTATAGATAATAGCGGTGATTTGCAAAATTTAAGAGATGAAACCGGGTCTTTTTTGGAAAAAATAGCTTAACTTGTTATGACACGGCATTTTATGCTATTTGACCACTGCTTTAGTTACTTGGCAGCGGCAGTTTGGCGTCATATCTAGCCCTGCTACTACTTGTGACGCAAACTACGTTGATTATTTTAGTTTATTTGCAGTCTTTGCTTTCAAGCTTTACTCGAATCAACTCTCTATCCTTTATAAAATAAACAAAATCGACGCCGTCGGCTATATCGCGCACGGCCTTTAACCGCGTATCTTCGCAAAATTCTTTTTTGAGTTCCTTTGTTTGCTCGTCTTTTAGCTCGGCTATACCTTTATCATTTAGCGCGTTTTCATCCATTTCTAGTCCTTTTTTAAGCACATATTGATAAATGATGCGACGATTTTCACAGCTGATTTTTTCGAGCGTATTTATCTCATCTAGTTTCCTCGGGAGACCTGAATTTAGTCGCACCAGCATTTCTTTTACATTTGACGCTTCGCATAGATTTTCTTTCATTTGTTCTTTTGTATATTCTACTTTACTGCCTATAAAAACTTCTACGCCGATCCAGATCGCGACGGCGATGCCTAAGATGATAAATAAAAATTTATTGAGTTTGTTTAGGTTTTGATTTAGTTTTTGTATGTTCATTTTTGCTCCTTAAATTTAAGCTGGTATTTTATCGGAAAAAACGAAAAACAAAAATTAAAATTTGGAGTGAAATTTGTTTTATTGAGATCAGAGAAAGACGATAAATTTTTAAATGAGCCAAAAATATAGAGAAAAGGAGCGGGAACCGCCCCTGGGTATTATAAAGCAGCCTTTGCTTTTGAAGCTAGCTCGCTGAAAGCTTTTGCGTCATTCATAGCTAGATCGGCTAAGATTTTTCTATCAAGTTCGATATTTGCTTTTTTAAGTCCCGCGATAAAGCGCGAATAGCTAATGTCGTTTAGGCGGCACGCAGCATTTATGCGCACTATCCACAAGCGGCGGAAGTCGCGTTTCTTGCGGCGTCTGTCGCGGTATGCATAGACCAAACTTCTTTCTAATTGCTCTTTAGCTTTTCTAAAGTGTTTGTGTCTAGCGCTGAAAAAACCTCTAGCTAGTTTTAAAACTTTTTTATGGCGTCTTCTTCTAACTACGCCTGTTTTTACTCTTGCCATATTTATCCTTTACAAATCGGCGCTCACTGAGTGAGTCTTGCCCCAAATTTGGGGGAGTTTGGAATGACTTTTCGTCAAAAACTTAAATTCCGAGCATCGCTTTGACGCTTGCGACGTTTGTGCTGGCTACGTATTGAGGCGAGCGTAAATCTCTCTTGCGGTTGCGAGATTTTTTTGTCAAAATGTGGCTTCTAAAAGCAGAGCCTCTTTTGATCTTATTTTTGCCCACTTTAAAACGTTTAGCAGCGCCGCGAACTGTCTTCATCTTAGGCATACTAATCCTTTTAAAATTTCTTTTACGCCTTATGCGTAAGAGTGGGATTATACCCAAAATTCCTTTAAGAAATTTAAATTTGACAGTGCGCGCGATAAAATACAAAACAAATTTACAATACAATCTTGAAAGTAGCTTAAATTTTAGATTTAATTAATATTTTTAGTCCTATAATTTCACTTAGATTTATTATCTCAAATCAAGGAGTAACGATGAAGATAAAGTTTCTCGCCTCTGCGGCGGTAATAAGCGCGATGTTTTGCGCAAACGCGCTAGCTTGCACGACTATTTTGGTTGGAGAAGGAGCCTCTGACGACGGCTCGATGCTGATAGCAAGGAGTGCCGATAGCAAGGCGATAAAGGCGCAGGTATTTTTGATACATCCAAAAAAATCCAATCAAAAAGGCGTCCATAGCTCAAAGGCGCATGACGGGGCAAATGATTTTACCTATCCACTGCCAAAAGAGGGCATGAGGTATACGACGATAGCAAACTCCCACACCAAGCTTCACGGCGCTGTCGGCTACAATGACGCGGGCGTGGGCATCAGCGGCACCGAGACCATCTACGCTAAAGACGAACTGCTAAAAATCGATCCGTATAACGAAGCGACGGGCATCACGGAGGATGATATCCCCGACGTCTTGCTGCCTAGGATGAAAAGCGCAGCCGAGGGCGTGAAGCTACTCGGCGAGATCGTAGAAACTACGGGTGCGGGAGAGGGTTTTGGCGTAGTGTTTGTTGATAAAAACGAGCTTTGGTACTTTGAAACGGGCACTGGTCATCACTGGATGGCGGTTAAACTACCAAAAGACGAGTACTTCGTCTCCGCAAACCAAGGTAGACTACAAAACTACAAAGAAAACGATCCAAATTTCATGGGATCGAAAAATTTAATCAAATTTACCCAAGATAACGGCGCCTACGACCCGGCAAAAGACGGCGAATTTCAGTTTACGAAAGCCTACACCAGAGATGACGAGAGAGATATGACCTACAACTATCCGCGCGTTTGCTGGGTGCAGCAGATGTTTAACCCGGAGCTAAAAGATAAGCAGACTCTGAGCGGCGGCAACTATCCGGTATTTTTAAAACCGGCTAAAAAGCTAAGCGTGCAGGATCTAAAAAACGCTCTTAGATCCCACTATGACGGTACTGCGTACGATAACTACGCGAGCAAAGACGAAAATCAAAAAAATATCTACCGCGCCGTGAGCGTCTTTAGAACCTACGAGTCGCACGTCATGCAGGTGCGCCCGTGGCTACCGCAAGAGATCGGCAGAGTGACCTACGTGGCGCTTGGTATGTCGGAGCTTGGCGTTTATTTGCCGTATTATTATGGCCTCGATAAATTTATCGACGGCTACGACAAGGGCTCATATAAGGCCGATGACGAGTCGATTTATTGGACGTATAGAAAGCTGCAAACTCTCGTGATGATGGATTACGATAAGTATTCGCCGGTCGTAAAAAAGGCATACAAGGAGTTTGAGGACGCGCTCGCGGTCAAACAGGCCAAATTTGAAGACAAATACGTCAAACTCTACAAAAAAGACAAAGCCAAAGCGAACAAGCTGCTAAACGAATTTTCGATAAATATGATGAAGGAAGCCAAGGCTCTAACGCAAAATTTGACGAACGAAATCTTTACGATGCTAACTGATGACACCGACGCCAAGCTAAAATCGCTAAATAAAGGCAAAAAAGACTAGGCAAGCTAAGAGGCGGGCTGCGGCCTGCCTCAAATTAGCTGGAATTTGATAAAAACTTCTTGATTTATTTTTTAAAAATCTTTATAATACGGCTCAAATTTGACCCCAAAAGGATGAGCTTAATGCCTTGCCCCATGCCTGAGACTCTTTAATCTTAGCAAAAAAACTGCAAACGACTTTAAAAAAACAGTCAAATTTTTAAATAATTTCACGTTTTTAAACATTAATATAAATTTATTTCTATCGCCGCGAAGGGTGCATTGCAACTGCATTTTTAAAAATAAAGCGAGGCAGTGTTTGAAATTCGGGCGAAATTTGTTTAGTAGAGTTTTTTATAAATTTTATTTTAGTTTGAGAAAATCGGGTTGCCACCCGCCGTTTCTAAGCCAGCTCTTTTGAGCGACTTTGAATGAGCTTAAAATTTAAAAATAAAAAATCAAAATTTAAAGGAATCAAAATGATAAAAAGTTATGTTACGGGTTTCCCGCGAATCGGAGAAAAAAGAGAGCTAAAGCGCGCGCTTGAGGGTCTTTGGGCCGGCAAAGAGGGCTTTAGCGAGGAGAACTTGCTAAGCGTCGCTAAAACGCTAAAAAACAGGCACTGGCAATACCAAAAAGACGCCGAAATCTCGGCTATCAGCGTAAATGATTTTTCGTTTTACGATTTGATGCTTGATAGCATCGTCGCGTTTGGCGCCGTACCGCCTAGATTTGCAAATTTGAGCGGACGAGAGCAGTATTTTGCCTGCGCGCGCGGTAACAAAACCGGCGTAGCGATGGAGATGACGAAGTGGTTTAACACAAACTACCACTACATCGTGCCTGAGCTTAGCGCCGAGACGTCGTTTAAGCTTGATGCATCAAAAATCCTTGCCGAATACGAAGAGGCAAAGGCTGCGGGCGTAAAAGGCAAGGTAAATTTGATCGGCCCTATCACGTTTTTGGCGCTTTCAAAGACCACTGACGGCAGCTGCCCGTTTAAAAAACTAAACGCTCTAGTCGCAGAGTACAAAAAGCTACTTGAGCTACTTTCGACGCTTGACGATGAGATTTTGGTGCAGTTTGACGAGCCGATTTTTGCGACCGATAAAAACGAAGATATCCTGCTTAGCGTCATCGGTAAGGTGTATAACGAGCTAGCCGAAGCCTCAAACAACGTCAAAATCGTATTTATGACGTATTTCGAACACGCATTAAAAGCGGTCGCCGAGGTAGCAAAAACTAAAATTTACGGTATCGGACTTGATTTCGTTCACGGCAAAAGAAATTTCGAAGCGCTTGAAACTATCAAAAACAGCCATTTAACGCTATTTGCTGGCGTCATCGACGGACGAAATATCTGGAAAAGCAACATCGACGAAAAGGTAAATTTAGTCCGCGAGATCGGCGAAAAAATCGGTGGCAAAGATTTCTACGTCGGACCTAGCTGCTCGCTGCTTCACGTGCCATATACCCTAAAATACGAAGAAAAACTAAACTCCGAGGTCAAAAGCTGGCTGAGCTTTGCCGTAGAAAAACTAGACGAGATCAAAATCATAACCAAACTAGCCAACGGCGTAGCGCTAAATGCGGCGGAGAGCAAAATTTACGAAGAGAACAAAGCTGCGGTTAAAACGCGCGCGACGTCAAATTTGATTCACTCGTCAAGTGTGCAAAACCGCGTGAAAAATCTAGTCAAATTTGAGCGCGAAGATAAATTTGAAGATCGCATCAAAATCCAACGCGAAAGCCTAAACTACGGCATCCTACCAACTACGACGATAGGTAGCTTCCCGCAAACCGTCGAGCTAAGAGTGCTTCGCCAAAACTTCAAAAAAGGCGAGATCGACGCGAGCGCGTATGAAGCCGGTATCAAAAAATACATCGACGACTGCGTCAAATTTCAAGAAGATATCGACCTAGACGTACTAGTCCACGGCGAGCCTGAGCGTAACGACATGGTCGAGTATTTCGGCGAGCAGATCGAAGGGTATGCCTTTAGCGAGAACGGCTGGGTGCAAAGCTACGGTAGCCGCTGCGTGAAACCGCCTCTACTTTTTGGCGACGTGAGTCGCCCAAAAGCGATGACCGTCGAGTGGATGAAATACGCACAAAGCCGCACTAACCGCATAATGAAGGGCATGCTAACGGGTCCTGTAACCATGCTAAACTGGAGCTTTGTGCGTGACGACCTGCCTCGCAGCGAAGTGGCCAAGCAGCTTGCGCTTTGCATATTTGACGAGATCGCAGACCTGCAAGACGCCGGCATCCGCATCATCCAAGTGGACGAAGCTGCGTTTAAAGAGGGTTATCCGCTACGCGCCGAAAACATCCCTGCGTACGAGAAATTTGCGGTTGATTGCTTTAAGCTCTCCGTTAGCTCCGCCGAGCCTAAAACGCAGATCCACACGCATATGTGCTACTCCGAGTTTAACGACATCATTAAGACGATCGAGGCGATGGACGCCGACGTCATCAGCATCGAGACCGCTCGCAGCGGCAACGAACTGCTAAAGATATTTAAATCTGTTGGATACAAACAAGAAGTCGGCCCTGGCGTCTACGACATCCACAGCCCGCGGGTTCCTAGCACCGACGAGATCGTGCACCAGATCCGCGCACTGCTCGAGGTTCTGCCAAAAGAACAGCTCTGGATCAACCCCGACTGCGGCCTAAAAACGCGTAAATGGGAAGAGGTCGAGCCGAGCCTAAAAAATATGGTCGAAGCCGTCAAAATCGTAAGAAATTCATAATTTAGCCGCTTGCGACTCGGCTAAATTTGCCGCTTTTGCCGCTTAAATTTGCGGTGAGAGCGGCTTTGCCCGCTAAATTTTGAGCTCAGGTTTAAAACCGGCTCAAATTTGACGCGGGTCAAATTTGTCGGTCGCGGCGAATAATTTATCCTGCGCACGCGCCGCCACGGCATAAATTTGACCGCAAACGGCGCGGTTTTCTACATTTTAAATTTGGAAATTTCATGCTAAAAGAAAAAATTTTAAACAAAGAAAAGGGGCTCGTACTCTACGGACTAACGCCGCCCAAGGCCGAATTTGACGAGGCTAAGCTGCGCGACATCTCGGATCGCTGGACGGGCAGGATAGAGAGCATAAACGCCGACGGGCTCGTACTTTACGAGGTGCAAGACGAGAGCGAACGAAACGATAGCGAGCGGACATTTGAGTTCAGCGGCACGCTAAGTCCCGAAATCTATTACCGCGACTACCTAAACGTCTCGACTCCAAGCATCTTTTACCGCGTGGCTAGCGGCTACGACGAGGGCGCATTTCGCGCGGCGATTGCGGCTCAAAGCTCAAAATTAAACGTACTCGTCGGAGCTACGTCTAGCTCGCAAAAAGTTCGGTTAAATTTGGCTCGCGCGTACGAGATTGCGGGCGAATTTGAAAATTTAGCCGTCGGCGGCGTGTGTATCGCCGAGCGTCATGCCAAAAAGGGTGATGAGGCGCAAAGGATGCGTGAAAAGATCGCGGCTGGGGCGAAGTTTTTCATCTCGCAGGCCATTTTTGACGCACAGATGACGCGTAAATTTTTAGAGGACTGCGCCGCCGCGAAAATAACCGAGCCGATATTTCTCACGTTTTCAACAGCGGGCAACCCAAAAACGCTAGAGTTTATCAAATGGCTGGGCGTTAGCGTGCCTAGCGCGGTTGAGGCGCGTCTAAACGCTAGCGAGGACTATCTGGCGCAAAGTTGCGAGATAATCAAAGAAATTTGGCGCGAGCTAAAGAAATTCGGCGACGAAAACGGGCTAAATTTGAGCGCAAACATCGAAAGCGTAATGGCTAAGCGCGCCGAGATCGAGGCGAGCCTAGAGCTAGCTCGCGAGTTTAGGCTGCTTTAAGGCGAGCGCGGCGGTAAATTCGAGCGACAAGCGCGCGAAATTTAGGCGTTAAGGTTGCGCCGCAAAGTAAATTTTGCCCTTGCGCAGGTTTGTTTAATTTTAGATGCTTTTGCCCAAATCCTAAATTTCCGTAAGGCGCTACATTTGAAAGAGTGAAATTTAAACGAAAAGGGACGGCAATCTCGAGAAAAAGGAGCACGGATCGTTTAAATTTGCAGACAATCGGAATGAAATAAAGCGGCGGACGGATTAAATTTAAGCAAAAAGTGCGAGATAAAAAAGCGGCGTAAATTTAAGCGCGAGTGTGGGGTTAAAATCTAACCGCGCGGCCTGGATTTAATTGCCACACCGAAATTTAACCGTACCCGGCGGCTTTGGTTTGCGAGCTAACAAGCCGTAAAATAAGCCACCAAACGCGTAAAGAAGTTAAAACGGAGACTTTATTTACCTTTATTTTTGTCGGCGCCATAGCCGTGCTTTTTGCGCTTCCTGCTGCTTCTAATCTTTTTGCGGTCTTAGGCGAAAAACCCGCCCAAAATTTAAGCGAGAACGCTCAAAGCTCAGCCAAAAGCGAGCTTTCGTCCGAGCTAAAAGAGCTAGAAAACGAGCGCGTAAATTTAGTAGCCGCCGTCAAAAAAGCAACTCTTATCGCCCTTGCGGTAGGCGTTTGCGTAGGCGCAGCTGCGGCGTATTTTTTAGACGCGATTTTCGGCGTGACGCTGGGCGCGATCTCATATGCTGCGACGACTGGCCTTTTGACTGCGTCTAAAAGGCGAGAATTTAGGGCAAATTTTAAACGTCAAATCATAGAAAATATCGTAAAAAAGCACGGCCTTAGCTACGATAAAGACCGCGGGCTGGGGCTTGATGATTTTTTTACGATTTACGATTGCAGGGTCGATGAGTGGAGCAGCGAGGATCTGGTGGAGGGCGATATAGATGGCGTTAGCGTCAAATTTAGCGACTTTTACGCGGTTAAAAAGGTGAAAAAGAAAAACGGCACCGAGACGGTCGTGCAGTTTCAAGGCGTGCTTTTTAAGGCGGATTTTAATAAAAAGCTAAGCTCTATAACACAAATCGCGCACGTAAATTCGCGAAATTTAGCGATCTACGGGCAGAAGGCAAATATGGACGACACGAGATTTGAGGAGATATTTGACGTCTATGCGACCGATCAGATCGGCGCTAGATATGCGCTTAGCCCGGCGCTGATGGAAAGATTTACTCAGCTTTGCCTAAGACTAGATGCACCCGTAAACGCCGTTTTTAAGGATAATCAAATATTTATCGCCGTAGAGACCTGGCGCGACGACTTTGAGCCAGATATCCGCAAGTCCCTAATAAACAACGAAACCATGGCGCTTTACGAGAGCGAGATAGCAAGCTTTACTCAGATAGTAAAAGAGTTAAATTTAAACCGCAAAATTTGGTAATTTTGAAATTTGGACGGCTTTGTGGGTCGCAGCTTAAATTTGAATGCAATGATAAAATTTTACGTAAATTTAATC
>NZ_CALKTQ010000314.1 GCF_937997465.1 uncultured Campylobacter sp.
TCGTGGATTTAAAATTTAGATGCTCCAGCATGTGCGCGATGCCGCTTTTGCCCATGGTTTCGTTTCGCGAGCCTACGCGGTAAAACACGTCCACGCTGATGACGCTAGAGCCCTTGCTAGCGGGGATATGATAGATCTCAAAGCCGTTTTTGAGCTTTGTTTTGGAGTATTTTATAAGCATAAATTTCCTTAAATTTTGTTTTTTATATCGCAGCCCACCGCTTCGCTAATCGAGGCAAAATTATCCTCTTTTAAAAGCTTTAAAATGCCTTCGTTGATCTGTTTTGCGATGTTTGGGCCTTTAAATATAAAGGAGGTGTAAATTTGAACCAAATTTGCGCCAGATTTTATGCGCGCGTACGCCTCCTCGGCGCTGTCTATGCCGCCGCTTGCGATCAAAACCGTCTTGCTGTAAAGCTCGCTAGCAACCGCGCTAAAAAGCTCGCGAGAGCGTTTGGCGATGACCTTGCCGCTTAGCCCGCCGAAATTTTGTAAATTCGGCGACTTTGATAGCGAATAATCAACGCTCGTATTATTTACGATTACGCCTTTTGCGCCGCTTTCTACGGCCGTTTTGCAGATCTGCACGGCTTTGTCGTCGTCCATATCGGGCGCTATTTTAAAGATTATCGGTTTTTTTGCGATCGGCGTAAGGCGCGCAAAGAGGTCTTTTATAAAGCTATCTTCTTGCAGTTCGCGTAGGTTTGGGGTGTTTGGCGATGAGATGTTGATGACGAAGCAGTCGCAAATTTCGTTAAATTTAGCGACTAAAATTTCGTAGTCTTTTATCGCTTCTTCGTTCGGCGTGATTTTGTTTTTACCGATGTTGGCAAAAAGCGGTATCGCAAACGGATAGAGCTTGCCGACGCGCGCGCCAAGAGCGTCTGCGCCTTCGTTGTTAAAGCCCATCGCGTTTTGTATGCTCTCTTCTTCGATGAGGCGAAAAAGGCGCGGTTTTGCGTTGCCCTCTTGCGGTTTTGGCGTCACGGTGCCAAACTCCACGTGCCCAAATCCGAGCACGGCTAGCGGACGCAGCATGGTGGCGTTTTTATCAAAGCCGCCGGCGATTCCTACGGGGTTTAAAAAGCTAGTTTCTAGCAAATTTTGCGAAAGAGCCGCGTCCGTGACGACGCAGTTTTTAGCGACGATGCTATAAAGGCCCGGGAATACGCAGTCTGAGATACTTAGCGTTTTTTCTACGATTTTGTGAGCGGTTTCGGGGTCAAATTTAAAAAATATGGATTTTAGCGTTTCGTAATTCAAATTTTATCCTTAAATTTTGAGCGATTTTATCAAATTTAGGCTTAAACAAGGGCTTCGCCTTTTAGTTTCGCGTAAATTTCGCAGCTCTTGCTAAGCGCCTCGTCGGTATCAAAACCGACCACTTTTCCGCCGCTGATAACGGCGATCTTATCGGCATTTTGCACCGTACTTAGGCGGTGCGCGATGATAAATATTATCTTTTCTTTTTGTAAATTCGCGATGGCTTTGGTTATCTGCTGCTCGCTTTCGTTATCCAGAGCGCTCGTAGCCTCGTCAAATATCAAAATTTGCGGATCGTCGTAGAGCGCTCGGGCGATGGCGATACGCTGGCGCTGGCCGCCTGAGAGATTGGTGCCAAATTCATTTAAAACAGTCTGAGCGCCCTCGGGTAAATTTGACACGAAATCATACGCATTTGCCGTTTTTAGTGCGAGCTCGACTTTGGCTTCGTCGTATTCGCGGCCGTAGGCGACGTTGTTTGCGACAGTGTCGTTAAAGATATAGACGCGCTGGGTAACTAGGCCGATATTTTGCCTAAGCGAACCCAGATCGAAATTTTTGATATTTTCGCCGTTTATCTCGATCGCTCCGCCGTTTGCGTCGTAAAATCTCATGAGTAGATTTACGACCGAGCTTTTTCCGCCGCCGCTACTGCCCACAAGTGCTACGGTTTGCGATTTGCTCGCGCTTAGATTTACGCCTTTTAGCACCTCTTTGTCGTCGTAGTTTAGCCTGACGTCTTTAAAATTTATCAATTTTATTTCAGACGGCACCGGTTTGTCGCCGCTTAAAATTTGAGGCTCTTTATCAAGTAACTCAAAGGTTCGCTCGGCCGCGACCACGGCGTCTTGCATCTTGTTATAAAGGCCTGAAATGCGCTTAATAGGCGTATAAAGCATGAAAAGCGCGGTTAGAAACGAAAAGAAGCTTCCCATCGTCAAATTTCCGTCTATGACCTCTTTGCCGCCGATGATGACGACTGCCGCGACGCCCACGGAGCCAAAAATTTCCATCATCGGGCTTACCATCTCGTTTACTTTTACGCTTTTTAAATTTAGTTTGAAAAATTTAGCGTTTTCGGCGGTAAATTTAGCGTGCTCAAACTCCTGCGCGTTGTTTGCTTTGATGATTTCGATGTTGGTAAAAATTTCGCTCAGCTTCGAGCTGATGTCGGAGGTCTTTTCCTGCGAGGCGCGGGAGATTTTTTTCATCTTTTTTGCGAGTCTTGAGAGTGGATAAACGGCTGCAGGCATGATAACTAGCGCAAAGAACGCAAGCTGAAGGCTCTGATAAAGCACTACGCAAAGTAGCCCGACGATCGTGATAGCCTCGCGGATGAGCTCTGGGATCATGGAGCTAACGATGCTTCTGATACGGTCGATGTCGTTGATATTTCGGCTGATTAGCTCGCCCGTGCGGTAGTCGTTAAAAAACTTCATATCCAAATTTAGCAGGTTTTTTAGTAGCTTTTCGCGAAATCTCCTCACGATATCCTGCCCGATATATGCCGTAAAATAGGCCTGCAAAAACGTCCCAAGCCCTTTTAAAAAATAAATCGCGATGATAGCGTAGGGCAAAAGATAAAGTAGGTCTTTGTTTTTTTCGATAAAAATTTTATTTAGCACAGGCTCGATCACCCACGCCGATGCGGCCGTACCGCCGCTAGCCATCAGCATGCCGGCGATGGCGATGATAAAATACGAAATATAATCCCTAAAATATGGCGCAAACCGCCGCAAGACCTCTTTTAGGCTCATCTGCTTCATATCTTTTCCCACATGCAGCCGTTTGGAGTATCCATGAGGCTGATGCCGTTTGCGGCTAGCATATCGCGGATTTTATCCGATAGCTCGTAGTTTTTGGCTTTTTTGGCTTCGTTTCTTTGATTTATCAGATCCTCGATATATGCTCGCTTTTCATCGCTCACTCCAAACTGAAAATACTCAAATACGTCTACTTGCAAGATGCCGAGCACCCGCGCTATTAGCTCCAAATTTGCCGCGATTTCGCCTTTTTTGGCTTTATCTTTAGGATTTGCGTCCAGCTCGTCGTTTGCAGTGCGGACGAACTCATCTACGCAAGCAAGCGCCCTTGAGGTGTTTAGATCGTCCCCCATCGCAGACATAAATTCGCTTTTAAATTTATCGTTTTCGCTCAAATTTGCCGCCGCGCCAAGAACCCGTTTTTTTAGGCGGTAAATTTTATCTAGGCGCTTTTTTGCCGCGTTTAGATCGTCTTCGCTAAAATTAAAATTCGCTCTGTAGTGGCTAGAAATCAGATAAAATCTCACCGCCTCGCCTAAATTTCGCTCCAGCGCGTCTTTAACGAAAAAGCTATTTCCCAGGCTCTTGCTCATTTTTTCGTTATTTACTTGGATAAAGCCGTTGTGTAGCCAGTATTTAGCTAGGCTTTTATGCTCGGCACAGCGGCACTGCGCAGCCTCGTTTTCGTGATGAGGAAATAGCAGATCAAGTCCGCCTGCGTGGATATCGATCTCAAATTTTTCGCCGCTAGATAGGTGCTTTTTTATCATCGCGACGCACTCGGTGTGCCAGCCTGGGCGACCGCGACCAAACGGGCTTTCGTACCATTTCTCGTCAAATTTCCACAGCACGAAGTCTTTTTTGTCCTCTTTTTGTAAATTTGACTCGACGCGAGCGACGTTTGCTTCGGTGTCAAATTTACCGCTAAGGCTCAGATACTCCGCGTCTTTTGCGGTGTCAAAGTATATGCCGTCGCCCGCGATCTCGTAAGCAAAGCCGTTTTTTAGCAAAATTTCGATGTACTCTATCATCTCTTTTAGCGTCTGCGTCGCCTTTGGTTTGACGTCTGGCTCAAGTACGTTAAGCGCGCTCATATCTCGCTCGTAGCTTGCGATGTATCTATCCGTGATCGTTTCTAAACTCTCGCCGCTCTCCGCCATTTTCTTTAAAATTTTATCGTCGATATCGGTGTAGTTTCGCACAAATTTAACCTTGTAGCCAAGCTCGCTTAGCGTGCGTCTAAGCAAATCAAAGCTAATCGCGCTTTTGGCGTGTCCTAAGTGCGCATCGTCATAAACCGTCGGCCCGCAAACGTAAATGCGCACGAAGTCGCTTTTTACGGGCTCAAATTCTACTTTTTTTCTCTTTACGCTATCAAAAATTTGCATCTAAAAATTTCCTTAAAAATATCAAAATCACTGCCTCTAAAACCAAAACTGCGCTTAAAAGCGTTATTTTTTTAGGCTCAATTATAGCTAAAAATTTCCTTATCCCAAAAAATTTGACGTTTAAAGCTAGCGTCAAAAACCCGCCTAGCGAGCTAGCAAGCGCTAGTCCGAATGTGCCGTAAATTTGCATCAGCGCGACTGCTAAAATGAGGTTAAAAACGAGCGTGATAACGGCGATTTTGGAGGCTAGTTTTTGCTGCAAATGCGCATAAAGCCAAAGCGAAAAAAGTTTAGCAAGCCCAAACGGCAAAAGTCCGATCATATATGCTGCCAAAACGCTCGCGGTCGCTGCAGTATCGGCCTGCGTAAAGCTTCCGCGCTCAAAAAGCAGTTTGATGATAGGATCTGCTAAAATGATACCGCCGATGGTCGCCGCAAATAGCAAAAAATATAAAATTTCAAAGCTTTTTCGCATCCATTTTAGAGCTTCGGCTTCGTTGCCGGCCTTGATCTGACGCGTGATTTTAGGAAAAAGCGCGGTAGAAAGCGCGATCGCAAATATCGCTAAAGGTAGCTGAAAAATGCGGTTGGCGTAGAAAAGATAGCTGATGGATCCCGCCGCCAAAAACGACGCTAGCCACGTATCCATAAACGAGCTTAGCTGCATCGCGGATGATCCGACTAGACCGTGGAAAAAGTTGCTAAAAAAGCCCTTCGTATCGGCTCTTTTGCCATGGGCAAATTTAACTAAGCCGCCAAAAAATAGCTTTGAGATGCCGTTAAATTTAAGCGCGATAAGGTGTGCAATGAGCTGCAAAATACCGCCCACTACGACGCCAAAGCTAAGATAATAAGCTACGATTTTAGGCTCCTGTCCGCGAGCTAAGATTAGAGAACCGATCATGGCTAAATTTAGCAAAGCGGTCGAAAATGCCGTCGTCGCAAAGTGCCCGCGATACTGCAAAAGCGAGGCTAAAAAAGTAACGGCAAAGATTAGCGCTAAGTAGTAAAAGTTGATCTTTACGAGCGGGACGGCTTCGTTTATGTCGCTAGGCCCTAAGCCCGTGGCGATAACGGCGGTAAAAAATGGAGCAAATAAATTTACCAAAAGCGTGAGAATGCCGATAAAGGCTAGAAATTTAAGAAAAATCTCGGCGCTAAAGAGCGATTTTTTGTTTGATTTCGTAAAATTTGGCAAAAAGGCGTTAGCAAAGGCCCCCTCGCCAAAGATACGGCGCAATAAATTGGGTATCTTAAACGCGATGAAAAATATATCGCTGTAAATGCCCGCACCCAAAGTCGAAGCCGTGAGCAGGTCGCGCACGAGCCCTAAAACTCGCGAAACCATGATGCCAATGCTGTTTGAAAAAAAGCCTTTGATAAACACGAAAATCCTAGTAAATTTTTAGCGCAATGATAGGCAAATTTAGTTTTAAAAGACGTAAAATCAAGAGTTTTTAATGAAATTTTAGAGATAATCGACTAAAAATCAAAAAATTGCGAGAGTATCACGTGCCAGAAAACCAAAACGCGCAACAAAACTTCCTAGCCGAGATAGAGTCTGAGACCGCCAATCCGTACGGCGAGATATTAAATTTAGCAAAGCACTTCGGCGTCGATAGCAAATTTATAGATTTTGATATCATAGAGATCAAAACAGAGTGTAAGGTGGCGGGCGAGAGCCAGCCTCGCCAAATCCCTGCGGAAAAACTAAATATCTTTGACGATGATAATTTTTTCGTAGAAAAAGTAGAAAGTATAAAACAAAACTATCTGGTTAAATTTTACGATACTAGGCAGGTAAAACCAACGCCTTTGCCTAATGTCGCCATAAATGCAAATAAAAATTTAACCAAAATTTTAGCCACGGTTTCGCAAAACGCCGACACGGTTTATTTTAAAGAATTTGACAAAAAGCTGATAAATTTTATCTACAAAAAGCTGATAAAAGTAGGCATTCTAGTGGGCATCAGAAACAAAACGATGCTAGAAGAGGTCGCTAAAATTTATTCGGTTTTAAGAGTAAAAGAATTTATCGACAAAGACTACACCTTTATCGTGACCGCAGGCGTAAACGTAAATCCGTCGGCAGACGACGCGCTGGTGTTTTACTATAAAAATAAAAATAAATCCACAGATGAAAACGACAAGGTCGACTACGCAAACAGAGGCTATTTGCTAGGCGTAACCGAAAATGAATTGATATTTGAATACGTAAAACTAAGAGAGGGCGCAAACGGCCGCGACGTGAGGGGAAATCTACTGCCGACGCAAAAGCCTAAAATAACAATAACGAAAATGCCTGAACATACCGAAAATATATACTCGAAAGAAGGCGAGGAGGGGATAAAATTTTACTCCAAAAAGGCTGGCTACGTCCAAGAGGAAAAAGGCGTTTTTGATATCAAAGACGAGCTTGACGTAAATGAAATCTCGTTTAAAACCACTGGCTCGGTCGATACTGGACTAGATACCAATGTAACGCTAAACGTAAAAGAAAAAGACCTAACAAAAGACGCCATAGGCACTGGTATGACGGTTGAAGCAAACGAAGTAAACGTCGATGGAAACGTCGCCGCAAACGCCGTAGTAAAGGCAAATAAAGTAGTAATCGGCGGACAAACTCACGCTAAAGCCCTCATCGAGGCGAAAGATGCGAAAATCGCCGTGCATATCGGTAGCTTTGACGGAGAATACGTCGAAATAGATAGGCTAGAAGGCGGCAAAGTAAAAGCTAAAAAAGCCGTGATAAAATCAGCGATCGGTGGCGAGATAATCGCCGAAAGCGTAAGCATCGATACGCTCGTGTCAAACTCAAATATCATAATCGCCGATACTTTGGAAATAAAAAAGTTAAAAGGCGTAAATAATAAAATTTTAGTCGATTTTAGCATGATAAAAAACACGGGCGAGCAGATTAACGAGCGCATGGCAAAGATAAAAGCTATCAGGGAACAGATCGTAAAAATGCCGCGCACGCTAGAGTCTAAAAGATGCGTCATCGAGGAAAACAAAGGTCCGATAAACGTCATAAAAGCTAAAATCGAGGAGCTAAAAAGCACAAACAACACTCCGCCGGTGACATTTATGAAAAAACTAAAAGAATATCAGCAGCTAGTGCACGAGTATAATGCGCTTTTAAAGGAATTTCGCGATAAAAAAGCCGTGACAGCCCAGCTAAAAAGCGAGATAGCTAATATTCAAGACGGAATATTTAACTCAAAGGTGATAAATCACAGCAACTGGCGCGAGTTTAACGAGATAAAATTTAGACTCGTGGATCCTGCTCGCGACATCACGTACAGCACCCGCGAAAACGAAATCGCTCGAGTCATAACGATAGCCAAGGTCGAGACCGAGGATGGCAATATAGACTACGTAGTTAAGAAAAATAACAACGTCAGAAAGGCCTAAATTTGCCTCTTTTTTTAAAATTTGAAAGCGAATTTTACACATGCGAGCAAAGCAGCGACAAGCTAACTATAAATCTAAAAAACGACTGGAACTATAAGCTACCGGCTCAAATTTGGACCCAAACGGCCGCGCTTATCGGCTCAAAGAAATTTAACAAAATCGTCTTAAATTTTAAAGACGTAAAAGAGTTTGACTACGCTGCGGCTCTATTTTTAAAAAATACATTGCAAAATGCGCGTAAAAGCTATGAGCTTATAAATTTAACTCCGCACGCGCAAAAGATTTTTGATTCGATAAATAGCGAAGTAAATCCCAAAATAAAACAGATCATAAACTCCAAACCGCGCGGAAATCCGCTCTCGCAAATCGGCAAAAATTTGACCGCGTTTTTTGCGGGATTTTGCGCGTTTTTAAATTTTATGGGCGAGTTCTTGGTCAAATTTAGCAAGATATTTATGCTAAAAAATATCCGCGTGAAGGAAATTTTGGCTTATTTTGAGGATGCGGGTATAAAGTCGGTTTTTATCGTGTGCCTTACCTCTTTTCTCATCGGCATCGTGCTAGCATATCAGGGCTCAAATTTGCTCGAGAGTTTCGGCGCCACGATAATAATCGTAGAAATGATGGGGCTTTTGACTCTGCGCGAGATAGCTCCGCTCATCGCCGCTATCATCGTGGCGGGGCGTCTGGCGTCTAGCTTTACCGCGCAAATCGGCGTTATGAAAATCACCGAAGAGATCGACGCGATGAAAACGATGGGATTTGATCCGTTTAAATTTCTCGTTCTGCCTCGCGTGATCGCTCTTATCGTAGCTATGCCGCTTATCGTGTTTTTAGCCGACGTGGCGGGGATTTTCGGCGAGATGGTCGTGATGGAAAACTACCTAAACATCAGCTTTGATAGCTACCTGGCGAGATTTGGCCAAGAGGTGGACATAAAGCACCTTTACGTCGGGCTTTTTAAGGCTCCGTTTTTTGGCATCGTGATTGCGTTTATCGGCTGCATGAGAGGCTTTCAGATCGGCGGAAATACCCAAAGCGTGGGCACATATACGACCGTGAGCGTTGTAAACGCGATATTTGGCGTGATCATGGTGGATGCGCTGTTTTCGATTATTTTCACGCAGCTAGGCATATAAATGATAATAAAAGCGACTGATTTAACGACGAAATTTGGCGACAGAGTGATCCATGACGGGCTAAATTTCCATGTAAATGAGGCTGAAATTTACGGGCTACTGGGCGGTAGCGGCACGGGTAAATCGACGCTGATGAAAACGATGATATATCTAAAGGAACCAAGCGCCGGCAAGGTCGAGATGCTGGGGCGCGATCTGTGGTCGCTAGACGAGGCGGCTAGACAGGAGATGAAGCTCGCTTGCAGCGTGATGTTTCAGTTTGGCGCGCTTTATACCTCGATGAACGTACTGGAAAATATCTACATCCTGCTAAAAGAGTATAGCGGGATGAGCGAGCGATCGATGCGCGAGATAGCGATGTTTTGGCTACAAAAAGTAGGCCTTAGCGAAAACGTTGCTTTGCAGTACCCAAGCGAGCTAAGCGGCGGTATGAAAAAGCGCGTAGCGATGGCTAGAGCGCTGGTGCTGAGTCCTAAAATTTTGTTTTTAGACGAGCCAAACTCCGGCCTTGATCCAAGCAGCGCGCGGGCGTTTGACGAGCTGGTGGTCGAGCTGCGAGATACGCTAGGCGTCACGGTCGTGATGGTGACGCACGATATAGACAGTATTTGTACGATTTTGGATAGATTTTTGATACTTCAAGATAAAAAGATAGCCTTTGAGGGGACGTTTGAGCAGCTAATGAAAATGCCAGAAAATCCGCTCGAAGAGCTTTTAAAAACAAGGAAAAACGGTGGGAAATAAAATAAATTATACTCTGATAGGCCTCTTTTTCGTGCTCGTAGTGAGCGCGCTAGGTATCGCGGCGTGGTGGCTGGGCGGATACGGGAAAAAGGCCGATGATTACAGGTCGTATTTCATCAAAACCACAAGCTTGCCAAGCGGCATAAAAAGGGACTCCACGGTCAAATTTATCGGCGTAGACGCTGGCAGCGTCAAGGATATCCGCTTTGCCGACGAAAAAGAAGCTCTCATCGAGCTTGAGCTCTCCGTAAGGAAAGACATACCGATAAGAACCGACAGCACGGCGTCTGCAGAGATACAAGGCATCACTGGCATCGGCTACCTAAATATCTCGCGCGGTAGCATGGATAGTCCGCTTTTTAGTAAAAACGAAAAGGCCTACATCGGTCTCGAGGCGAGCTTTTTTGATAAAATCGGCGACAGAGCCGAGTATCTAACGCAAAATTTGGAGTCGACATTTAAAAATATCAATAAATTTTTAAGCGACGAAAACGCGGCTAAATTTTCGTCTATCCTAGTTTCGGTTGATGAAGCTGCGAAAAAGATAAATGCCGGAAATCTCGATATAAACGCGACTATCGCAAACGCAAACGAGGTTTTGGCAAATGCAAATTTGACACTAAACGAGCTAAAAAAAGCGCTAAAAAACGCCTCAGACACGCTTGAGTTCGTAAATTCGTTTACGACCAAGGCCACGGACGCCGCGCAGGCGCTAAAAAATCTACAAACTGCGATCTCGGAAAAGATAAAAAGCGGCGAATACGACGTAAAGGGCGCGCTAAATACGCTTAGCGACGAGACGGAAAGGACGCTACTAAGCTTTCAAAAGCTCATTTCGGATTTTAGAAATACCCTTTTTAGACTCGAGGACGATCCGTATGATTTTTTCTTTAAAGACACGCAGAAAAAGGACGAAAAATGAAAATTTTAAGCACGGTTTTAGCCGCGTCGGCGCTGTTTTTTAGCGGATGTAGCGTTTTGGCAAAGCCTGCTCCTAGGACGAATTATTTTATGCTAGGCGGCGCGGAAGATCAATTTAAAGAGTGTGAAAACAAGCCGGAAAAAACGGTTTTCATCGAAGAAGTGCGGGTTTTTGGCGCGTACGAGAGCCGCGAAGTCCTAAAGATAGACGCAAACGGCGAGATCCGTCCGCTAAAAAACGTAAAATTTTTAGCGCTCCCAAGCGAGATGGCTAGGCGAAATTTGATCATAGCCGTGAGCGATCAGTGCGTGTTTAAGCCCTCTTTTAAAAACGCAGACATAAGCGTAAAATCAAATTTACTCACGCTTCAAATCAAAGATCAAAAAGCGCAAATTTCGATGTTATTTAGCTTTTTTAAAGACGGCAAAGAGCTAAAAAGCGTCGTACTAAGCTCGCAAAAAGACGCAGGCGCGGACGAGGGCGAAATCGCGATGAAGGCGCTAAACGCCACCTTTAGCGAGGTTACGGATAAATTTTTGCAAGAATTAATCAAATTTTAGAGATAATCGCAAATTTTAAAGGAAAACGATGATAAAAGCGATCGAGGGCGTCATAACCAAAAAAGAGCCCGCAAATCTCATCTTAAAAACAGCCGGCGGCGTGAGCTACGGCGTGGCGATCTCGCTTTTTTGCTCGGCAAAGCTCGAGCGAGGCCAGAGCGTGGAGCTAAATATCACGCAGATCATCCGCGAGGATGCGGATTTGCTTTACGGATTTTTAGACGCGGGCGAACAAAAGATGTTTGAAATGCTGATAAAACTAAGCGGTATCGGCGCGGCGACCGCGATGGCTGTGTGCTCGAGCCTAAATCCGAACGCATTTTTAAACGCGGTTAAAAGCGGAGACGCTGCGGCGCTGCAAACAGTGCCAGGCATCGGCGCAAAGACTGCTAGACGCATCATCGCCGAGCTTAGCGACGCAAAGATGACGATGGATGAAAATCTGCCTAGCCATCAGCACGAAGCGATCTTGGCTCTGGAGAGTCTTGGCTTTAAAAGAGAAAAGATAACCAAGGCGCTTAGTGAGTGCGACGCGCAAAATACGGGCGAACTAATCAAACAAGCCCTAAAAAAACTAGCATAAAAAAGGAAAAAATATGAAATTTGCTGTGATATTCGGTGCAAAAAGCTACGAACACGAGATCAGTATCGTGAGCGCCATAGCCCTAAAAAAGGTGCTAAAAAACGAGCCTTTGTTTATATTTTGCGATAAATTTAGAGAATTTTATCTGATAAACGGCGCCGATATGAAGGCGAATTTCTTTAGCTCGGGCAAGTATAAAAACGCCAAAAAGCTCACTCTAAAACAGGGCGGATTTTTCGCGGGCGGGCTACTCGGCGAGAAGAAGATCGAGGCGGACGTGTTTATAAATTTAGTCCACGGCATGGACGGCGAGGACGGCAAGATCGCGGCACTGCTCGAGTTTTACGGCCTTAGTTATATCGGCCCTCGTGTGGAGGCTAGCGCGCTAAGCTACAACAAGGAGCTAACCAAACTGCTCGCACAAAAAGCCGGCGTAAAAACCCTAAACTACGAGGTTGTAAGCAGAAAAAAGGCACCTAGCCTGCCACTACCAGTGATCCTAAAGCCGCTTCGCCTAGGAAGCTCAATCGGCGTAAGCGTGATAAAAGATGCTAGTGAGCTAGAATACGGCCTAGATGTGGCGTACGAATTTGACAAAGAGATCTTGGTCGAGCCATTTATCGAAGGCGTAAAGGAGTACAATCTAGCAGGCTGCAAGGCGGACGGCGAGATCAAATTTTCCATCATCGAAGAGCCTAAAAAGAAGGAGTTTCTAGACTACGAGCAAAAATACATGAGCTTTTCAAACGAGAGCAGGGCGCGCGAGGCCGATATCAGCGCAGAGCTAGCCGCCAAGCTAAAACAAAGCTTTGAGCGCATCTATAACTGCGGCTTTGACGGGGCGCTGATACGCTGCGACTTTTTTGAGATAAACGGCGGAGTCTATCTAAACGAGATAAATCCAAACCCGGGCAGTATGGCGAATTATCTATTTGACGACTTTGAGGGGACACTAGAGCGACTTGCTGCGAGCTTACCAAAAGAACGTGAGATAAATATCGACTATAAATTTATCAACTCCATAACGTCGGCAAAAGGCAAGCTGTAAAGAGGCGTCGGCGTTTTTGCGAGCCTATTTCTAGCAAATTTGACCGCTTTAAACGACTTGTTCTAAGCGGCTTTTTTTATTTATT
>NZ_CALKTQ010000315.1 GCF_937997465.1 uncultured Campylobacter sp.
CAAGGAGAGCTTGCAGATTTTGCTCATCAGCGCCGTAAACGACGTGCTAAAGATGATCGAGGACGACCGCAAGAACGCCGCGTCAAGGATGCTAGGCGGGTTTGCCGGCATGGGGCTATGGCAATGAAATGCGTAGCTATCTCGCGCCGTTTGGACGCGGTTTTTGGGCTCGCGCGGTTAAATTTCGGCGGCGCTTTGGATAGTACGACTGCAAATTTGAACTCAAATTTAGCTCGCAAATTTTGCTCTCCACTTTTTGCGGTTTTTGTGATTTGCGCATTTGCTGCGTCGCTTAGAGCCGAGCCGCGCCCGACGCAGGATGATTTTAACGCCTGCTTTGAGAAAAACCTGCCTGCCATGGTAAACGTCGCGGGTAACGGCGGTATCGCGATCACGCCAAATTTAATCGCCGTGCCAAAAGGCGAAATCCCCGTGAAAAACTACGTCAAATTTGACCCGTATCTGGGCCTCTATCTGGTCGCCTCGGACGCCAAACTCGAGCCTATGAAGATGGCCGACGATAACACAACGAAAAAAAGCGACTGGGTCAGCGTCACGCGCGATCTAAACGCGACCGTCTACGGCCACGTAAAGGCGCAGGCACAGGCGCTAGGCGAGCTGGACGTGCTCACGTTTGACGTAAACGGCACGGGTGCCGTGCTAAGTCCGTGCTGCAAGCTACGCGGTATCGCCGTGGGTGGGGACAAATTCGTCCCGAGCCGCTATCTAAGGCACTTTGCGGCGTATAAAGACGTTTACTACGGCGACGTCGGAGCGGTTTTTGAGGAAAAAGACGGCAAGCTCTACGTAAAGAGCGTCGATCCGCTCGGACGCGGCGCAGCGCTGATGGCGGGAGATGAAATTTTAAGCGTAAACGGCGAAAAAATGCAGAGCTTGCGCGAGCTAAACGAGAGGATTTTGTTCGCCAAAAAGGGCGAGCGGCTCAAATTTGAGATCAAGCGCGGCGACGAGGTTTTGAGATTTGGCGTGGCGGTTTCGGACGACGCGGCCAAAAAAGAGCAAAAAGCGCCGACGAAAGCGGATAAAAAGGCCGTCTCTAGCGACGCAAAACCCCAGTCCATACCTCAAAGCAGCGATGCCGCGAGCGTGCAAAAGCTCTACGGAATAACCTTTGACGAGAAGCTAACGGTAAAAAGCGTCGACGCAAACTCGGGCGCGGCCAAATTTGGCGTCAGAGTCGGCGACAAGCTGATACAAGTGGGGCAAAAGGCTGTCTCAAGCCGCAAAGAAGCGCTCGGCCTGCTCGCTAAAGGCGGCGGTCAAAATTTGCTATTTAGACGCAACGGCTTTGACTTTTTTTATAATGCGCGGTAGTCGCTGGCGGCAAATTTAACGCCTTTGTGGGCTAAATTTGAGAAATTTAGCCTGCGCCCGGCCAGTCGGCAAAATAAAACGGAGAATAGATGCAAAATCAAAATTTAGTGGCAAAATCAAAATTTAGCGGCAATGATCAAATTTGCCTTCAAAGCGCGGCGAAATCGTCAAATTTGAGCGAGTCGCAGGCGTTGCCGAAGTGTCAAATTTTGGTTCGCAGTTCGCGCGCGATCTCGTCTCAAAATCGCTCTCAAATTTTAAACTCGACCAAAGCCAAAACTAGCTCCGAAAATCCGACTCAAAGTCCGAAAAACCGATCAAATTTGATCTTGCTCAACGCGGCAAAAGGCTCGTGTTTTACCTCGGGCGCAAATTTGCAGCCAAATGCAAACCAAACCGCTCTTAGCGCCGCCGATCAGGACGCGCTTTTAGCCGAGTTTAAGGCGTTTTTGAGCGCGCATTTGCCAAGTAATCCTAGCTTTCATCCGTGTTTTGACGAGGCGCTTTCTTACACGCTAAAATCGGGCGGCAAGCACTTTCGCGCGATGCTGGTTGCAGGCGTCGTAGCGGCGGTGCATCCCGAGCGCAAAGAGGCGGCGTTTCACGTCGCGCTGGCATTTGAGACGATGCACAGCTACTCGCTCATCCACGACGATCTGCCCGCGATGGACGACTCGGATCTGCGCCGCGGGCAGCCTAGTTTGCACGTCAAATTTGACGAAGTGACGGCGATTTTAGCGGGCGACGCGCTAAACACTCATGCCTTTTATCAGATAGCAAAAGCTCCGCTGGACGCGGACGCGCGCATAAAATGCGTCGAGATCCTAAGCCGCAACGCCGGCATCTACGGCATGGCGCTTGGGCAGGCGGTGGATTGCTATTTCGAAAATCAAAAGCTAGGGCTTGAAGAGCTAAAATTTCTGCACATCCACAAGACCGCGCGCCTCATCGCGGCGAGCTTGCAAGCAGGCTGCGTCGTGGCGGGGCTAGATGAGGCGGAGGCTACGCGCATATACGACATCGGGCTTGATCTGGGGCTGGCGTTTCAGATCGCAGACGACATCATCGATGCGACGCAAAGCGCCGAAACGGCGGGCAAGCCGACGCATAACGACGGCGCGAAAAACTCCTTTACCAACCTTCTTGGCGTGGAGGGCGCGGTGCAGGCTAAAAACGAGCTTATCGCAAAGATAGAGCGCGAGCTAGGCGGCGTGCATGCGGGTATCCGCGCTATCGTGACGGGCCTCATCGACAAGCATCTACGGTAAATTTAGCTTAAATTTGCGTTTTAGGCGGTCAAATTTGAGCCGTCAAATTTGCCGTCAAATTTCGCAAATTTTATCCATAACTACAAAACTCTATCCGCTCGGTATAAATAAACGACGTTCTAAACCGTGCCGATCCTGCCGTAAAATCGGCAAAATTCGGTGTCCTTTTTATGCTATAATCTTTTAAATTTATCAAAAGGAGAGATAATGAAAAAAATAGCCTTATCGCTTGCGCTTTTGTGTGCGGCGGCATTTGCCAAAGAGTACGACTACATGCTAGCTAGCACCGCGCAAAAGACTTTTGAGGAGCCGACTTCTAGCTATGAAACCAAGCAAAGCTACGACGCCAAGGCTCGCCGCCTAGAGCTAGTGAGCAGCTCCGAGCTCGCAGACGGCCTAAAGGGCAAACACAAAGAGATCAGCTACTACAACAAAGCCGGCGAGATGACGAAATTTGAAGCCTATAGCTATGATTTTACCGCGAAAAAATGGATCAAAGTAACCGAATACAAAGCCGACTATAAAAAAGGCGTTCTCACGCAGGAGTCTAGTTCGTTTATCAGAGGCGTGCCGGAAAATGCTAGCAAAATCATCACAAAGTACCTAAAAAACGCTAGCGAAGAGATCAGATACGAGCTGGTAAAGGGCAAATGGCAAAAAGCCGCGCTAACCAAAACCGTCGAGAACGCATACGGCGAGAACGAGCTTATCGTGCTTAGCGTCTGGGACGGCAAAAGATGGCAGCCTAAATCAAAAACGCAGCTGCTCTACGGCGCAGACGGACAGACGCGCGGCTATGAGAGCTGGGACTACGAAAACGGCGCGTGGCAAAACCGCGAAAGAAGCACTGTTGCGGGCGACGTGAAGGGCAAATACGAGCAGGTAAGAAGCGTATTTGAGGACGGCGTGTGGCGCTATGACGAGATGTCAAAGCACGACTACGACGCCTCTAGCGGCAAAGACGTGACGATAAACCTCATCTGGAACGCCGAGCAAAACGCATGGGAAAACAATAGCAAAAGCGTCTCGGTCGTAGAGGGCGCGGGCTTCGAGACGGCGGCGTTTTTGTGGGATAAAGAGCGCAAAGAGTGGAAGCAGGAGTACTCCAACCGCAGCATCTACGACAAGAGCGGCGAGCGTCTGCTAACTCAGCGATACGACACGATGGACGGCAGCGAGAAGTTCGTCTACGGCTACAACGAGCGCGGCGATAACGTGAGCGTAGATATCTACGAGCTAGCTAGTGACGAAAACGGCAAAAGATGGGTGCAAAATAAGCGCCTGGAAACGACCTTTGATCCGCGCATATTAGCCGACGACGTCGGACACGGCGGCTCGCTGATGTCCTTTGAGATGCCTAGCAGATACGCGGTGACTAGCTTTAAGCAGTTCGTGGCGGCGGACGGTAAATTTAAGCTCGCTTCAGAGCAGACGTGGAAGTATAAAAGGGTCAAATGATCTTTTACTAGCGGCCCAACTGCGGTAAATTTGACGCTTTGGATTTGGTCAAATTTAATGAGCGCCCGAGCGTCAAATTTAGCTCGTTAAATTTTTCTTTTGCATCAAATTTGACGCCGTTTGGGCGGCTAAATTTAAAAAGGAGCGAATGTGAGATTTTTTTGGAAAGCGGCGGCGATGGCTGTGATTTGGGCCTTGCCACTAGCTGCGTCGGGCGAAATTTGCCTAAAAAAGACGAGCTACAAGACGGAGGGCGACGCCGTGCCGCACTACAAATACGAAACGAGCCAAGCTTACGACGCGAAGGCTCGACTACTAGAAAAAATCTACGACGAAATCAGCGATGAGGGCAAGCGCAGGACGAAAAGCATTGTTAAATTTGACGAAAGAGGCGAGCGCGAGATAGGCAGCGTTGAGTACGATTGGGACTTTGGCGCCGAAAAATGGCGCAAAGCAGGGTTCTTAAAAACAGAGAGGACAAAGGACGGCGCGTTTGTTTTTATTGATACGCGCGGTCAAAACGGCAAGCTAAACCAAGGTCAAAAAACCGTCGAAAAGCGAACGGGCGCGACGGAAATCTCTCAAAATTTCACTCTAAAAAACGGCAAATGGACGCCAACTTATCTAATCAAAAGACTTTATGACGAAAACCACAAAACCACGCTCGTAGCGACCTTTGAGTGGAGCGACAAGGCCAAAAAATGGACTCCGTACGAAAAATCGATATACCGCTATAAAGGCGACGTCTACGCTAGCTCCGAGGGCTATAAATGGCGCGGCAAATGGGTGCCGCAGACGAAGCATTCGGCCTTTACGGCTGCGGACGGAATGCGCACTGAGATAAATTTTACGTGGAGCCAGGACGCGTGGCAGCCGCAGGAGAGGACGGTGCAAAAAATAGAGCCAGAGTTTAGGCGTTTTACCGATCTTAGATGCCGCTGGGACGCCGCAAAGAGCGAGTGGAACGGCTGCTACAAAAACGTGCGCGAGGAGACCGAGCAAGGTCGGCTAAAGTACTCCGCATCGTCGTTTTGGCAGGGGGAGTCGCAGCGCTGGGGGGTTGTGTTTGAAAACGAGCTTAGCTACGACGCGCGTGGCAACCTGATAAAAAATCGCGAGATGTCTGATGGCGAGCGGCGCGAGTACGTCTACGCCTACGACGAGGCGGGAAATAACGTATCTTCGGCGCTTCGCGAGCCAGGTGAGAGCGGCAAATGGCGCGAAACGCAAAAGACGGTAAATGTATTTGAACGTGAAATTTTAGCACGCGACGTCATGGACCGCGGCTTCATCGGCGACTACGTGGCCGCGGGCGAAAACGCGATCAAAAGCAGCAAGCAGTATTTTTTAGACGGCGATGAGTTTAAGCTAAACGAGACGCTCGAGTGGTTTTACGAAAAATGCGAGCCGTCTCGTGAATGAGCCCTATATCGTTCAAATTTCGCGCGGCGACGCGATGATATTTGGCTGCGAGGCGGATTTTGGCGTCTAAATTTGACGAGCGGCGGAGTATGGTTTTTAAATAAAATTTAGGAGAAAATATGAAAAATTTGGATGAAATTTTACTCTCTTTCGACGAAAGTACACAAAATGTTTTATTTCTAAACGGCAATGGCGCTAAACACCCGGTTTGGGACGATGCGGACGAGGTTTTCGCAAAGGCGGTGGAGCAAATTTTAGATAAAAGCCTAGGGCTGAAAAAGGGCGTGGACTATAGCAAAACGCCTAAATTTTATGGTGCCCGGCCGCTCGCGTTTATCGGCGTGCATGCGCAGATGATCGGGCGAAAAAGCATAGGATTTTTGCTCACGAGCCGGCATCTTTTGGTTAAATTTGACGCGTCGGCCGTAAATGTCGATGAGGTAGCGGCTGCGTTTAGGCTCGGCAAGTATCTGCAAAACGAGCTGGAAACTCTCGCTTGGCAAGAGCTGGAAAAATGCGAATTTGAAATCGACGGCGAGATGAAAGCGGCGATGAAAAGGGCGCTAAAAGCCGTTTTAAATGCTATTTTTGAGGACGGAGTCCAAAACGACGAGGCAAAAATTTCGGATAAACTTTTAGAGTTAGGTCTTGGCGAAGCGCTAAAAACGCCGCTTGACGAGAGTAAGTTATTATCCAAATCGCTCGGCGTTTTTAAGCCTAGCTCGCCGATTTTTCATAGCTTAGATAGCGCGCTTTTTGGACTCAGTAAACCTTTTGGCGTGATTTTGGACGAGCGCGGGCTCATTAGCCGTGACCTTATGGAAGAGCCCGTTTTTAGCTCGTGGGATGAGATCGCAGACGCGTCCATAACGGTAAAAGAGGGGGAAGAAGACGTCATAATAATCGGCGAAAAAGAGCACCAGATACCTCTTGAGCTAAAAGAGAAAAAGGAAAATTTCGCCGAATTTTTAAAATTTACGGCGGCGCTAAAAGCGTAAAATTTAAGCCGAATTTTCGTATAATCGCATAAAAACTAAGGAGAAAAAATGCTAAAAAAGATGGCTGATACGATAAGGTTTTTGTGCGCTGATATGGTGCAGCAGGCAAACAGCGGGCATCCGGGCGCGCCGATGGGACTAGCGGACGTCATGGTCGTGCTGGCTAAATTTCTAAATCACAATCCTAAAAATCCAAACTGGCTAAACCGCGACAGGCTCGTATTTAGCGGCGGTCACGCAAGCTCGCTCGTGTATAGCTTTTTGCATCTTAGCGGCTACGATCTTAGCCTTGATGATCTAAAAAACTTCCGCCAGCTAGGCTCTAAAACCCCGGGCCACCCGGAATACGGTTATGCGCCGGGCGTGGAAACCACCACCGGCCCGTTAGGTCAAGGTATTACCAATGCGGTGGGAATGGCGATTGCAGAGAAAACTTTAGCCGGCCAATTTAACCGCGAAGGTCATGAAATCGTGGATCACCATACTTATGTGTTCTTAGGCGACGGTTGCTTGATGGAAGGGATTTCACACGAAGCCTGTTCTTTAGCCGGCACTTTAGGCTTAGGCAAACTAATTGCCTTCTACGATGACAATAACATTTCTATCGATGGTCATGTTGACGGTTGGTTTACCGATGACACACAAAAACGCTTTGAAGCTTATGGCTGGCAAGTGATTCCGGCAATCGACGGTCACAACCCGGCACAAATCATTGAGGCGATCAAACAAGCGCAAGCGGAAACCAACAAACCGACCTTAATTATTTGTAAAACCATTATCGGTTTCGGTTCTCCGAATAAATCCAACTCTCACGATTGCCACGGTGCGCCATTAGGTGATGAAGAAATCGCATTAACCCGCAAAGCATTAAACTGGGATTATGCCCCGTTTGAAATTCCGGCTGATGTTTATGCACAATGGGATGCGAAAGCAAAAGGCGCAGAGTTAGAAAAAGCCTGGCATGAAAAATTCGCTGCTTATGCGAAAGCCTATCCGGAATTAGCCGCTGAATTTACCCGTCGCATGGAGAAAAACCTTCCGGCAGATTGGGCAAAAGAATCTCAAGCGTTTATTGAGTATTTACAAGCGAATCCGGCAAGTATTGCAAGCCGCAAAGCCTCACAAAATACTATCGAAGCTTATGCCAAAGTGTTACCGGAATTACTTGGTGGTTCCGCTGACTTGGCAAGCTCCAACTTGACCCTTTGGTCCGGCTCTAAACCAATCCGTGCAACTCAAAACGTAGATGGTAACTATCTCAACTACGGCGTACGCGAGTTCGGTATGGCGGCAATCATGAACGGTATTGCGCTTCATGGCGGTTTCATTCCTTACGGCGCCACCTTCCTAATGTTCTACGAATACGCCCACAACGCCGTGCGTATGGCGGCATTAATGAAACAACGCAGCTTGTTCGTGTTCACCCATGATTCCATCGGTTTAGGCGAAGATGGTCCAACCCATCAACCGGTTGAACAAACCTCCGCATTGCGTTTAATCCCGAACTTGAACACATGGCGCCCTTGCGACCAAGTAGAATCTGCCATTGCTTGGAAAGCGGCGATTGAAAGAACCGATGGCCCAAGTGCATTAATTTTCACCCGTCAAAACTTGGCACAAATGGACCGCACTTCTGAGCAATTAGCTAACGTAGCGCGCGGTGCTTACGTGTTAAAAGACTGTGCCGGTACGCCGGATCTGATTTTCATTGCGACCGGTTCTGAAGTGGAATTGGCAGTGAAAGCCGCAGAACAATTAACCGCAGAAGG
>NZ_CALKTQ010000316.1 GCF_937997465.1 uncultured Campylobacter sp.
TGTGTGGAAAATTTAAAAAATGCAGGAGTAAATTTGGGCGGGTTAAAGAGGCTAAAAAATCGCGCCGAAAACGGACGGGTTTTTCTAGCTAAATTTAAAGCGCAAATTTGACGAGAAAACGGCCGCTCGGGCGACTCGAGCAAGTCAAATTTACCTGCCGGCACGAGCCTAGCAAACAAATTTGAGCGCGCAAACCTCAGTCGTCGAACTCTTGCGAGATGACGGGCGAGAACTCCTCCCAGCGGAGTTTGGTTTTGGCCGTAGGCATCTTGCTTTGAAACGGCTCTTTTTTCATCGAGGCTACCGCCGCGCTGTCGCCGATCGGCGCAGGAGGAGCCTCTACGCCTAGCACCGCGCGCTCAAGATCGATAAAATCGCGCAAGATAACCGCGTAAGAGGCGAAAAAGTCTACATTTTTGTGAGCGGATAAAAATTTGATAAATTCGTCGATAAATTTATTCGTAACGTCCGTAAATAGCTTGCTGCTGATATTTGCTGCGCCCGCTGCTTCGTCTCGTAAAAAGGTCGCCGTGGCTAAAAATATAAATCCGACGTAGTCCTCGCTGTCCTTGCAGACGTCCTTGTCTCTGCGGTACGGGCTTAGCTTTAGGCACTCGATCACGCGCAGCCTAGCCGCGCCGTCGTCGCGTCCGTCCTCGTAAAATGAGGCGTTTAGCGGGATATTTGAGTAAGAAAAGTCAAAAAGCACGTCGTTTTGCTCCCTGGCGAATTTCTCAAAGTCAAATTTGGCTAAATTTGCAAACGCGGCTTCACTTGCAGGCGTAACTGGACTAGTAGCCAGGTAGGCTAGCTGTTCGCGCCAGCGGTCAAATTTACCGCCGTGCTCGTGAAAAAACAGCGGGTAGGCCAAAAACTCGTAAAAATACGCGCGCGCCTTGGTTAAGTTATTATCCATTTAAAACCTCTTCTTTCATTTGATCCATTTGCGCTTTTATCATCACTTTGGCTTTGCAGTCCGAGCAGCAATAAAGCGTCTTTAGTTTGGCTTTGTCGCCGTTAAATTTAGGCGCCATGATCGCGGCGATCTTTTCGACGGCCTTTTTGGTCGCAAACTCCTTGCCGCACTCGATACAGGCGAAAAGCTCGTCTCTGGCTAGCTCGCTAAAGGTAAAGAAACTAGGCTCCAGGTCAATCTTGCCGGGGCGTAAAAATATCGTGTCTTTTTCCGCGCAGCTAAGCTCGCAGTATCCGCACGCGGTGCAGACGCTCGGGTTAAAGACGATGGAGTTTGTTTTCTTGTCCGCGACTAGGGCGGCGACGTTACACGCTCCCACGCAGCTTAGGCACAGCGTGCAGGTGTCTTGATTTATCTCGACGCGGCCGTATCTGATGAGCTCCGTGGTGCTAACCGAGCCTAAATTTTGATCTCCGACTAGCCACTCTAGGCGTTTGGCGAAAATCTCGCGCTTTGGCATGGCGTACTCGGCGATGGAGTGCTGTGAGCCCTCGATAAATTTAGCCTGAGATAGGGCGCTTTTTAGTTTGTCTTCGTTTTGCGCGACGAGGACGGCTTTTTCGTTAAATTTGAGCTCGTAAATTTGATTTAAAATATCCACCGCGTCTTTGGTGCCTTTGCCGATATTTTGCTCGTAGATCACGACCTGCGCGCCGCTTTCTTGAAGCAATGTAAGCAGATGCGTCTCGCTCAAAAATCTCTCGCCGCTAATGGCAAAAGGTAGCACGTTTGCGGGTAAATTTACGATTAGGTTTTCTAAATTTGCCTTTGCGGGTACGACTAGCGCGATCTTGCCGCGGTATAGTTTGGCTATCTGGGCAAACGAGTTTCTCGGCATATCGGAGTAATCAAGCGCGCCGCTAGGGCACACGCTCACGCAGCCACCGCAGTTTATGCAGTCGATGTGAGAGAAAACTAGGTGCTTGGTCTCGTCCTCTTTTAGGATCGCTACCGTAGGGCAGGCCTCGACGCATCTGCCGCAGATCTCGTGTCTACGCTCGTGATACTGGCAGATCGTGGAGTCGTAGTGGACGTGGCTTTTAAATTTAAATTTCGGGCTTTGCGCGTCTAGCAGCGAGGCTATTTCCTCGTCGCTTTTGCCCGCGATCTCGTAGCAGCCGCTTTGCTTTAGCATGTATTCGCGTGCGTTTTCTACGAGGAAAAAGTCGCAGTCCACCTCAAACTCACCGTCCGGGCGCAGCACTAGCACGCTTAGTTCGCCTGCGGCGCCGTAGATAAATTTGATCTCAAAATGCGTCAGCTCGATGGTTTTAAAGCCTTTTTCTTTAAGCAAATTTGCCAAATTTTCGCGGCCGCCATTGCTAACGATAACGACGTTTTTGCCGACTGGCTTTTCGTAGTCGATGTCGCGCGCTAGGTCAAAGGCGCTGGCTCTAGCCTCATAAAGCAAAAGCGTGTTTTTGGCTTTATCCAGCACCGAGTCCGCGGTGTTTTTTAGATAAAAATTTATCTCCGGCGCTACGACGCTTGCCTTTAGTTTGGGCGAATTTGAGACGAGATACTCGCCTTCGCCGTTTATCTCGATCTGCTCGTTTAGCATCAAATTTTCGTCAAAATCGTTGTAAAAACCGAATTCTTTCATGATTTTCTCCCCGCGCTACGCGTTATCAAAATTAAGCGCATTTTAATACTAAAGGCATTAATAGGCTCTGAATTTTTATATTTATTTTTTTTAATAAGATTAGATTTATCCAAATTTATGCTAAAATCGCGCTCGGTAACACAAATTTACTAGGAGCGAATTTGAACGAACTACGAAAACTCCCGCAGATAGATAAATTTATAAAAAACGAGCGATTTTTTGGGCTTGATATTAGCTTGCTAACCAAAGTCGCTAGGGCCGAGCTAGAGAGCTTGCGCGCTCAAATTTTAGGCGGGCAAAACTGCCCGGGGCTTGACGCCATCGTCCAAAACACGCTCGCAAGATACGAAAAAGCGTCAAATTTGAGCCTACGCAGCCTGATAAACGCAACCGGCGTCATCATCCACACAAACCTCGGCCGCAGTGCGATCGATCCAGAAATTTTACGCCGAGCCCAGCCTGTTATCACGGGGTATTCAAATTTAGAGTATAGCGTAGAAAAGGGCGGCCGCTCAAATCGCTACGACTATGTGGGTGGGCTGCTCGCGGAGCTTTTCGGATTTGAGGATGCCGCCATAGTAAACAACAACGCAAGCGCCGTATTTTTGGTGCTAAATACCTTCTCAAAAGGCGGCGAAGCTATCATCAGCAGAGGCGAGCTAGTCGAGATCGGCGGGAGTTTTCGCGTA
>NZ_CALKTQ010000317.1 GCF_937997465.1 uncultured Campylobacter sp.
GTCAAAGCCAAATTTAGCCTTCATGAAAATTCGCGCGTAAAATTTAGCAGCTCAAATTTGCCGTCAAATTTTACAAACGCAGCAAATTTAACCGCAAACCAAAGCTCAAATTTGACTCCAAATTTAAGCCCCAAATCGCAGAGCGGCGACTACGCCCTCGACGTTAGAGGTCTCACCAAAAAATTCGGCAAAAAGATCATCACGGACGGCGTAGATATCAGGGTCAAAAAGGGCAGCGTGTGCGGATTTTTAGGACCAAACGGTAGCGGCAAGACGACTACCATACGCATGCTTTGCGGCCTTTTAAAGCCAGACGGAGGTAGCGGCAGCTGTCTGGGATATGATTTCCGCAGCCAAAGCGAAGCCGTACGGCTAAAAACAGGCTATATGACGCAAAAATTCGGCTGGTACGACGATCTAAGCGTGAGGGAAAATTTGGAATTTATCGCTAGGCTTTTTGCGGTCAAAAACCTAAAAGCCGCCGTAAGTCAAATCCTAGACCGCCTAGACCTCGCCCCGCGTCAAAACCATCTAGCGGGCAGTTTATCTGGCGGCTGGAAGCAGCGACTGGCGCTTGCGATGTGCCTCGTGCACGGCCCGGAGCTGCTTTTGCTCGACGAGCCGACGGCGGGCGTAGATCCAAAGGCTAGGCGCGAGTTTTGGGATATCATCCACGAGCTAGCCCAGGACGGCATCACCGTGCTAGTCTCCACGCACTACATGGACGAGGCCGAGCGCTGCCACGAGCTCATCTACATCGCCTACGGCAAGATTCTAGCCCACGGTACGCAAGCAGACATCATCGCTAGCTACGATCTAAACGTCTGGCAGCTAAGCGGAGATAGAGCTGGCGAAGCGGCGTCGCTGCTAGCCTCAAACGCCGCGCTTAGCATTTCTGCCTTCGGTAACGGCTATCACGTAACCGCAAAAAATGAGGCCGCGCTACAAGATGCGGTTAGAGGCCTTGCGATACCGCGAGGCGAGCTAAGTCTAATACTGATCAAAGCGAGCCTAGAGGATGTTTTTATCCACCTGCTAGAGCTTCATAAAGACGAGCGATTTTAGGAGCGGCGATGAAATTTATCTCGTTTTCACGCACCGCAGCGATGATCGTAAAGGAATTTCGTCAAATTTTAAGAGACCGCGCGACGCTAGCGATGATCATCGCGATGCCGCTGATGCTGATACTGCTTTTTGGTTATGCGATAAACAACAACCCGCGCCACCTGCCCTCAGCCGTAGTAATCGCAGAGGGCGGTGGCAAGCTTACCCGCTCGCTAGTTAGCGCGATGAAAAATACGGAGTTTTTCGACGTCAAACACGTCGGAGCGGACGCAGCTAGAGCCGAAGCCATGATGCAAAGCGGCGAGGCGCAGTTTATTATCTATTTTCCGCCAAATTTAGAACGCGACCTCATGCGAGGCCAAACGCCTAAAATTTTAATCGCAACCGACGCCACCGATCCCTCGGCAAACTCGGGCGCCGCGGCCGCGCTGCAAATAGCATTTGAGCAAGCTCTGGCTAGAAATAAACCCGGCTACGCGCAGCCTAGAGCGGAATTTGAGCTGCGCGCGCACTCCCGCTACAACCCGGAGCTACTCACGCGCTATCAGATCATCCCGGGGCTCATGGGTATCTTGCTCACGCTAACGACGATCCTGCTAACGAGCATCTCGGTAACGAGGGAGTTTGAGCGCGGCACGATGGAAAATCTCCTAGCCGCTCCGCTGCGCCCGGCTGAGGTGATGATAGGCAAAATTTTACCCTACCTACTCATAGTCTACCTGCAAGTAGGCGCACTTTTGCTTATAGCGAGGCTACTGTTTGGTCTGCCCCCTATCGGCGACTGGGCCGCGCTTTTTACGGCTTGCACTCTGCTGATGCTTGCAAATTTGGGCGTGGGATTTACATTTAGCACGCTAGCTCGCAGCCAGCTGCAGGCGATGCAGATGACTTATTTTTTCTTTTTGCCTTCGATGTTGCTGTCAGGATTTATGTTTCCTTTTTACGGGATGCCCGCGTGGGCGAGGTTTATCGGCGAGTGCTTTCCGCTGACGCATTTTTTGCGTATCATTAGAGGCGTATGGCTAAAAAGCGCCCAGCTTAGCGATTTTTACTACGATCTAGCCGCGATTTTTGCATTTTTATGCGTTAGTACGGCCATATCGCTCGCTAGGTATAAAAGGACGCTAGATTAGCCTACTCCGGATCGTCGCTAAACTCGTTATCCCTGAAAATTTTATAAAAATCGATAAACCAAAGCGCGAAGGCTACGGCGATAAGAGTTGCTGGCAGATGTATATAAAACCCACTCCAAACGTAAGCCAAAAAGCCCCTGCAAATGCCGGCAATGATAACGAGCACAAAGGCGATCTTGCTCAGGCGTAAAAACTCAAGCTCCTGCCCGCTGTGGCGCAGGCCTGCGATGTTAAAGATAAGCATAATGCTAAAGATAATGCCGTTTAGCGCGATGACATGCAGCATATTTGTCTCCAGCCCAAGCCCCAAAATCCCGCTCGCGCCGTAAATGATATAGCCCGCGGCTAGCAAAAGCTGCATCAAGTAGTAATAAATCACGAAGCTATGACGCAAAAGCTCCTTGTAGTGCCACTCTTTTAGCTTGGCTAAAATCGCGCTACCGCAGGCTATCGCGGCAAAATTTACCGCCTTGCTGCCCTCAAAAAACAAGCTAACTAACAAAAACGCGCAAACGTTAACGATAGCGATGTTTTTATAAACGAAATTTGGCACGAAGGCCGCGTCTTGCATGCCAGGCTCACGGTTTAGCGCCTCCTTGCCAAGCACCACGCTAACGCGAAAAGATACGAGCAAAATCGCGATAACGTGCAGATGAATTTGTAAATTTAAAAATCTCTCCTCGCCGCTAAGCAGATAGTAAATCTCAAAGCCCAAAATGCCGAGTAAAAATGCTAAAACGCCAAGCTGATCGTCGTTACGGTCGAGCCAGATCATATAAACGCAAAGCCCTGCCAGATACGCCCAAAAAAGCGCCATAAAAAAGTGCGCCGCAAACAGGCTAAAAAATGCGCTAACAAAACTCGCCGCAAAAAACGAAAACATAACGTAGGCGTGCTTTTTAAGCCCTCCGCCAAAGTTCGTCCAATCAGTTAGTCCCGTTAGCAAAAATCCTGCATACGCAAGGGCTGCAACAAGGTGCAAAAAGATAAATTTGTGCCAGCTAATAAAATCCACGGGCGTAAAAAATATCGCCCCGCCCAGCACTACACAAACCGCGCTCGTAAGGAAAAAAATTCTCATCGGATGAGTAAAAAAGTCGTTAATCATAATAGATTTTTCCTTTAAAATTTTCGTCTATCACGCCGCTAGCGTAGGCAAAATCTCGCTGCGAAAAGGCAAGGTCAAGCTCCAGCTCGCGCTCGATCACCGCGCCCTTGCTGGCTAAAAAGCAAATTTTACTCGACATCCTAGCCGCCTCCATCCTATCGTGAGTTACCAGCACCACGCTCATACCCTCCTCGACTCGGCGCGTGACGATGTCTATCAGGATTTCTTTCATATCATAATCAAGCCCCGAAAACGGCTCGTCCATCAGCAGCAAATCAGGCCTTGTCACGATCGCCCGCACGAAAGCCACTCTTTGGCGCATGCCGCCGCTTAGCTCGTCAGGGTATTTTAGCGCGTCTTTTTCCGTTAGCCCAAGTCTAGCAAAGAGCTCTAGCACGGCCTTTTCATCGGGTTCGTCCATCACGAGCAGTACGTTTTCGAGCGCATTTTTCCACTCGAGCAGGCGATTTTCCTGAAAGAGATAGGTCGTTTTGTTAAATTTATTGATTATTTTCCCCTTGCGAGGATCTATGAGGCCCGAGATCAGGCGCAGGATCGTGGTTTTACCGCAGCCGCTTGCGCCAAAGAGCGTCACTACTTCGCCCGCGCCGACCTTTAAACTAAAATCGCGTACGACCTTGTCGCGTAAAATTTCGTATTCTAAATTTTGAAGTTCCAGCATAGCAAACTACCTTTTCCACGGCATTAGCGTGATCTTTAGCGGCTCAATAACCAGATACTCAAAAAGCATAATGATAGCGA
>NZ_CALKTQ010000318.1 GCF_937997465.1 uncultured Campylobacter sp.
TTGTAAAAACGTCCGAGTTCATCGCACATTTTACGGTTGCGACTTGGCTAACGCCGCCCGCACCTATGATTAAGATATTTGACATTTTGGCTCCTTTAAATTTTAGTGATTTTATCCAAAGCTTATATAAAATTTGCTTTTAGTAGTTACAATAGCACGAAATTTTAAAAAAATTTTATGCGTAAAATTTTAATTTTTCTGCTTCCGATTTGGCTATTTGGGATGAGCTGCGAAGAGGCGATGCAGCGTAGTATAGATGAGTTTATAAAGCCTGATCTCGATGCTGCAGCTACGGCGATAGCCGGCGAAAAAGCCGCTCAAATTTGCCTGGCTCAGTACGGCGAAGAGCACGAAAACACTATAATGGCGCTAAATAACGCAGGCACGTTTTTTATGCTAGCAAACGAGCCGCAAAAGGCGCTCGCAGCTTACGAACGCTCGCTAAAAATTTTATAAAAAGGGCTCGGTAAAGAGCACAAAGGGCTAGCAAAGTCCTATCACGGCGTGGCTAGCGCGCAGTCGGCGCTGGGGCGATACGATGAGGCGATAGCGAATTTCGGCTCGGCGATCAGATACTATGAGCTTGGCGGCGAGAATGTGCAAAAGGATCTCATGAGCTGCTACGCGGGGCTAGGCGATATGCTCTATAAAATGGGTGATTTTGGTGGCGCATACGTAAAACACGCCGTTGCGTTTAGGATTTGCGAAGAGGTTTTTGGCGCAGACGGCGTAAATTTGCTACGCGCGAAGTACTATGCGCTGATGGCTGGCGATCTGGCGGGACTTGGCAATAAAAAAGGAGCGCTGCAAAACTACGAAAAAGCCCTTAAAGTCGTGAATAAAATTTTAGAAAAAAGCAACGATAAACACGCAAAAAGCCTAAAAGCAGAGGTGGAGACAAAGATAAAAGAGTTGTAAATTTGGCGATTAGATCTTGAGGCGGGCCAAATTTACGGCTCAAATTTGACTAAGTCGTCGTTACTCTGCATTTAACCGCTTTGCCAAATTTGCCGCGCAGGCAAACGCAAAATGCAGATTGTATCCGCCAAGCATCCCCGTCACGTTTAAGACTTCGCCGATAAAGTAAAGCCCGCGAGTGCCGTTGTAGCTGCAGTTTACGTCTAGCGCGTCCGTGTCTACGCCGCCTTTTGTGGCTTCGGCTCGCTCGAAGCCAAACGTGCCCGCAGGCGCAAATTTATAATCAAACAGCTGCGAGATTTTCGCCATTTCATCCGCCTTGTACTCGCCGTAAGGTTTGTCGCTAAGCCCCGCCGCATGCAGAAACTCGAGCGTAAACCGCCTAGGTAGTGGCAGGACGGTACTGAGCTGTTTTTTGCTTTTTTGCGCGGTTTCGATTCTAAAATTCGGGCAAAAATTTATCGCGATCAAGCCCTTTTGCCAAAAAAGCGAAGCGTTTAGCACGGCCGGACCGCTTATGCCTTTGTGAGTGAAAAGTATGTCGCCTGCAAATTTACGTGGCATTTTTGGCTCGCGGTTTGCAGCGTTTTTGCTCGAGCAAACTACGCTAATCTCGGCGGGAAAGCAAACTCCGCTTAAATTTTTAAACCAAAACTCGTCTTTTTGCACGGTAAATCCGACAAGCGCTGGCACGGGAGGGATGACTTTGATGCCGAAGCTTTGCGCTATTTCGTAGCCGATGTCGCTAGCGCCTAGGCTTTTGTAGCTTAGGCCGCCGCTAGCTACGACGAGATTTTTAGCGTAAAATTTATCTCCGTTTTCGGCAATAACTTCAAAAATTTCGTTTAAATTTTGCTCGTTTTGATCAAATTTCGTCTCAAAATCTGTCAAATTTTTATCACAATTTTGTGCGGGAGAAACGTCTAAAATTTGGCCGTTTTCATCGGTCAAAATTTTTCTAGCGCTTTTCACGCAAACGCCGCAAAATATTTGCGCGCCGCTTTGTCTAGCGCGCTTTAAAAGCACTCCCAAAACGTCTTTTGCGCCGCTTTCGCAGAAAAATTGGCTTTGTTTTTGCTCGTTAAATTTCAGCTCGCCGAAAAATTTTAAAACATCTTTGAAATCGAGGTTTTTTAGGATATTTTTGACGAAATTTGCGTCGCCTAAGTAGTTTGACGCGTCGATACGGCGATTTGTGACGTTACACCTGCCGCCGCCGCTAGCTAGGATTTTCTTGCCGGGGGTTGCGTTTTTTTCGAGTAGGGCGACGCTTTTACCGCGTAAATTCGCCGCCAAAAATAGCCCCGCCGCTCCGGCTCCGATTATCAAAACATCATAGACTTGTTTCTTGGCAATTATTTTAGTTCCTTAAGGTTCTTATAATAATATTACTTGAATATAAATTAAATCTATTTTAGCCATTTTTTGACTACAAAAAATTAAAAACTCTAGTTTGTGATACCTCGAGACAATATTCTATTGTTTTCGCTAGTTAACTCGATTAGATTTTCACCAAATTCATCCCAAATTTCTTTATCTAGCTTGGTTGCATTGCTTAGTCCTGAATTTATTTTATCGAAACTTTTAAAATTAGATACTTTCATAACAACCGAATCTGCTGTTCTATTCATAAGACTTGCTATCTCTTGAACTCTAGGGTTATTTATGGATATTTTTGTTTCAGTACGGTATAGATAAAAAACTATTATTTCTTCATCTCTCGTCCAGCTCTTGCCTTTGCTTTTCATCAATATTCCTTGATAAATTTAATTGCTTGTTAATCGTGTTTAAAATTTACGCACGCCGAGCTAAAAATCAAAAGCTATTTTTTAGCGCTAGAAATTTTTGCTCTTGCGCTTCGTCTAGTTTCATTTTTTCGTTGCGATTTACGAAAAGCTTAAAGATCACGTTGTGATCCGCGTCGTAAAAGTGCAGGCTGTGCCCGAGAAATCCCATAAATTTAGTGCTTACAAAGCCGATGCTTGCGATTGATTCTTCTTTGAGGTGACCGCCCAAAAAGCCGCTTTTATCGGTGAAATTTAAAAATCCCTTCGCTTTTTTAGGCATAGGCACGCTCACTTTGATCTCGATGATAAACTCAGGCGTATTTTTGATAAAAAGCATCTCGCCCCAAGTGCTGATTTCTTCAAAAATTTTCATCAAATTTTCTGCGCCGACTTCCTTAAATTCGTCATCGCTACGGTATTGCAAGATTTCGTATTCGCGTACGTTTAGCTGTTTGGCCGCATCGTAAACGGACATCTTTTTATCCTCGAAAAGCTCGTCGATTTGTTTTTTTAGATCGCTCATTTTTGTCCTTTTTTGAAATTAGATTTTGATAATAGTATTTAAAAATAGCTAAAAATCGGCTAAATTTACATGACAGGCGTCGTTACGTTATTAAACGGCGCGCGAGCTGAAGTTTCGGCGTTTTGCGAGGGGTGGATTCGGTAAATTTACCGTCCGTAAAAGTCCGCTAAACGCCTAAAATTTGCTTTATCTCGGCCTCGTTAGTGAGCTCGGAGTTGTATTTTACGATGAGATTTTGAGCGTTTTTGTAGCACTCCACGACGCCTTTTTGCTTTTCGATCTCGGCTAGATCGGCGTCCGTGCTTGACGGCAGATAGATGTTTTTAAAGATATTTGGATTATCTAGCCATTTTAGCGCGATCAGCCACACGACGCAAAGCACCGTCACTACGGCGGAAAGCGCGCTAAGACCGTAAAATTTAAGCAAAGTACCGCCGCCAATACCGCCGATAAAGCTTCCCATGTAGCCAAAGGCGTTAAAGATGCCTAAAACCGCGCCTTTTTGGCTTACTTTGCTAAATTTGGACGCCATGGATTGTAGGATCGGCTCATGCAG
>NZ_CALKTQ010000319.1 GCF_937997465.1 uncultured Campylobacter sp.
TAGGCGCACGCCTGCGGGCAAAACTTCGTTGATCGTGAGACTCACGCCCTCGACCGCGATGCTGCCTTTGTTTGCCATCAGCGGCATGACGCTAGAGGGCAAATTTATATAAAAATCGACCCCATTTTCGCGCCGCTCTATGCGCACTACCTCGCCGATAGCATCGACGTGGCCTTGCAGCAGATGTCCGTCCACGCGGTCTGCTAACCGCATCGCAGGCTCTATGTGCATGCGTCCGCGCAAGTTTTCCATCACGATGTGCGCCCTGGTCTCGGCGCTTAGCTCCACGCTAAAGCCGTCTGCGTGTAGCTGCGTCACACTAAGACATGCGCCGTTTACTGCGACGCTATCGCCTAAATTTGGGCGGTACGAGGCTTTTAGTCGCAGGGTATTTTGCGAATAGCTCGCAACCTGCGCGATCTCTCTAATCAGTCCGTTAAACATTTTTCGTCCTTAAATTTTGAGCTATTTTATAAAATTTAGCCTCAGAACGGGCTAAATTTGCCGACCAAATTTTACCGCTCGCTTTTTAGCGCGGCGCAAATATGCAAAACTGGCAGAGTAATCGACCAAGGCTTGATCAAAATTTAATACACTTTAAAAATATTTAAGATAAAATAATCGCCAAATAATAATCATAAGAAACGATAAACTTGAAAAAATCACGACTAGGCCTACTTGAGACCGATATTTTAGACGTTTTGGATCAAAACGAGCTTGCTAAATTTAACCGCGAGCTTCTGGCCAAGGGTGCTGCGATCTACGCAGAATCAATCAAAGTCGTGATAATTAAAAGCGGCTCGGGCAAGCTCTCGTTTTTTGAGGACGGCGAGGAGTTTATCGTCTATCACCTCCAAAAAGACAACATCTCGATCGTGGACGACGTGTGCGTGCTAGAGATCCTAGAGGACAGCGAGGTCTACTCGATCGACGCGGGCGATATGGGCGAGCTGCTAAAAAACGAGCGATTTGCCAAAGCATACGCCGACACACTCGTAAATATCTCGCTACTGCAGCGCCAGATCATAAAATCGATACTTTTTGAAAGCGCGAAGGGGCGCATAGCAAACTTTCTCGTCGAGCTCGCCGCCGAGCAAAATTTGACGCAAAACGGCTACCACTACGTCTTTTTACCATTTTCGCTAAAGGTGCTTTCAAGCTTCGTCGGACTCAAACGCCAAAGCGCAAGCACCGCGTTTAACGAACTCATAAAAGACGATATCATCAGGCGCATAACGCCGCATGAGTTTTTGATAGTGGATTATGAAAAGCTGCAAAGCTATACGAACTAAATTTTAAATTTATGCGCCGAGACTCACACCGCTAAAACATAAATTCGGTTTTTAAATTTGATGTAGTTAAATTTGTAAATTTAGTAAGCTATGTGATAAATATTCAAGACGGGTTGTGTGTAGTTTAAATAGTTTTTGGTGGATACGACGGGAGCGGACCGGTCGTCCGTGACCCGAGTATCCTAGCCGAAAACTATTTGAAATCCAGCCGAGCCGGGGAATTAAAAATTACTTCTTTTTCATGTCAAATTTATTCGCCATAAATCCAACTAGCCCCACAAAGAAAAGACCGCCGCAGATATTGCCTAGCGTAACCGGAACTAGGTTTTTGCCGATGAAATTTCCCCAGCTTAGCACGTCTAGCTTTTCAGCCGTGATGCCGTGCCCTAGAGCCGTAGCCGCAGCGGTGATATCTCCGCCGTTTGCCGCGATGTAGTGAGCTTTAGCGATGATGGCTTCTGTTATGATAAACATATTTGCCACGCAGTGCTCCATCGAGCATGCGACAAACGCACCGATCATCCACATAATGGCAAAAAATTTGCCCGCTAAGTTGCTCTCGCTGGTCGCAGTCCAGATAGACATGCAAACAAACACGTTACAAAAGATACCGCGGATAAATAGCTCGTGAAACGGCGCCGTGATCTTGCCGATACCGGCCGGTACGAAGTGCTGCAAGATGTAGCCGTCGTATTTTAGCGGTAAGCCAGAGTAGTAGTACATATAGGCAATTAGCGCGCCGCCGACGAAGTTAAAAACCCAAACGATCGCCCAGTAGCTAAAGGTTTTGCCTAAATTTAGCTTGCCTTCATACGCGCTAACGCCGCTTAAAACCGAGCTCGTAAATAGATGTCCGCCGTAAAAAACGACCATCATGAGACCGCAGCTAAATGTGATGCCGCCGATGAAATTTGCTAATCCTATAGACTGCTTTTCAGCCATGCCCACGGTCGAGTGCGCCCAAAAAATATCGCCCATAGCGATCGCCGCGCCCGCCATGATAGCTAGAAAAATAATGCTTACTAACGGAGTATGCGCCTTGTGCTCCATCGAATTTGACACCGCTTGCGCGGTTTCTGCAGGATTTAACATCTCTCCCTCCTCCTAATTTAAATTTTTATCTATCTCCAAGATACGTTCAAAGGCTTTTTGCGCGCTTTTTTTCGCATTTTCGCTTAAGCCCTCTTTAAAATCAAGCACGTTTTCAAGCAAAACGCTAATGCCTAAAAACAGCGTTTTGGGGCAAATTTTACGCAGGTAGCTTAAAAGTACGGGCGTGGGCAAGTTGTGCGTCGAGTAGATATAGTCGCGCTCGTTGCTTAGATCAAAAAATTCGATCGCTCCGTCCTTAAACCCGCTCATAGCATCTACCACGACGATGATATCGGGCGCAAATTCTCTAAGCGCGCCAAACTCGTTTTCAGGCACGTCCTGTCCGTAAAATACCCGCCAATCTTTCAAATTTGCCTCGACGATCCGCCCCGTTTCGTTGCCTACGTCGTCGTCGCCGCGCATGGGATTACCGATACAAAGAAGCGCCTTTTTCATCAAAAATCCTTCCTAAGCACCAGGTATCCCTCGCGCAGATTTTCAAGCTCTTTTTTTAGCTCACATTCGCAAAGCTCGGGGATGAGCCTTGCCGCATGCTCCCTAAATATCTCCACTTCAAAATACTTGCTTAAATTTCCCAGCTTAAATTTGACATATTCGCCGCCGCTAGCTACGATACGCTCAAACTCCTCGTCCGGTATTTCGAGCGTTTTTTCGCTAAAGTCCACCGTCCCCACGCCGTGTCCGACGCAGACGGAAAATAGCTTGATATCTTTTAACTCTTTTGGCATCTTTTCGTTTTCGTCCATGTGGCGGCGGGCGAGTTTATAGACTCTTATCATCGTTTATCCCAAATTTCTTTTTTGACGTCGATGGCATTTTGCGTATCGCGTTTTGCTTTGGCGTATTTTAGATAGACGTCGTTGTAAAGCAGCCCCATACACTCGGCGTATCTAGGATCTTCTTCTTTATGGATAGCCTCTAGCATTACTTTTTTAGTAGCCGCTACGTCGTGGATATTAGGAGAAGTTTTGGCCGCGTCCATATACTTGGCAAACAGCGTCCTACCGAAGATATAGCTCATTAGCCTTTTTGCCTCGGCTTCCAAATCGCGCTCAAAAAGTATATCGCCTATGATAGACTCTTTTACGGCGGGGGCTTTACAGTCGTCTTGTTCAAAGCTTCTTTTTTGTAGCTTTTGATCTATGATGCCAAGAGCCATACCAAGGCCGTATATAACGCTAGCCGGATGCGGAGGACAGCCCGGGATATAGACGTCTACGGGTATAATCTTATCTATACCGCCCCAAACGCTATAAGCGTCGTAAAAGATACCGCCCGTACTGCCGCATGCGCCAAAGGCCACCACGATCTTTGGATCTGGAGCTGCTTCGTAAGCGCGAAGCAGCGGATAATACATCTGGCGCGTAACCGGGCCGGTGCAGAGCAAAATATCCGCATGGCGAGGGTTGGCTACTAGCTTAAATCCGAAGCGCTCCGGATCCCACATCGGCGTAATAGCGGCGAAAATTTCTATCTCGCAGCCGTTGCAGCTGCCGCAGTCGATGCGGTAGACGCTAAAGCTTCGTTTGATATTTTTTAGATGTTCTAACTTTGCGGTTAGGTCGTTTGCCGTTTTTATATTTTCGGGAACTTGATAAAGGCTCATTTTATCCCCTCCTCTACGTCTTTAGTTATGCGCTCTACGGCTTGGGCTTTTTTGCACTCGGGGCAGATATATAGATAGCCTTTAGCTTCCTCTAGCCTGCCCGGGAGTAAATTTGCCGTACTAAGCTTTGAAAAAGTATAGTTTATAAGGCGAACCGGCGTATAGGGTTTGCCGCAGCATTTGCACTTTTGCATCTCTAGTTCGCCGCGCTGTATTAGCGCGCTTTTGTCGAATTTAACCGCAAGCTCGAAACCCTGACTTAGACGTACGCCGCCCGTTGGACAAACCTCGTCGCAGCGTCCGCAAAATATGCATCGTCCGCAGTCAAACTGCCACACGAGCTTGTCTTGTTTTTCGTTCATCTTTAGCTCTATGGCGTTGCTAGGGCATGCTACGCCGCATGCCGCGCAGCCTATGCAGAGCTCGTAGGTGTAAAACGGCTGCCCGCGGAAATTTTCGGGCACTTTGTAGGGCTCAAACGGATAGGCGTAGGTCGCCTTTCCGTATTTTTCGGTTACGTCAAATAACTTCATCATCTTAAATCCTTTTTGCTAATTTTGCCCGTTTGGCAAAATTTCTTAAGGTCTTTTTCGGTTAAAATTTTGCTCTTTTTGGTATTTACGTCCACTACGGTAACGCGGTCGGTGCAAGAGTAGCACGGATCTAGCGAGCAAACGATGAGCGCCGCGTCTGAAATGTTGTTTCCGCGGAACTGATAGCGAAGGCTAGGCCAGTTGTTATAAGTAGCCGCGCGGCATCTCCAGCGGAAAACCTTTTGCGCACTGCCTTGCATGATCCAGTGGACGTTTTCGCCGCGAGGAGCTTCTACGTGTCCGAGGGCGAAATTTTCAGGCTTTATCATCGTTTTTGGATCGATTGATATCGGCGTTTGAGGCATTAGCTCCAAACACTGCCTGATGATATGTATGGACTCTTTTAGCTCGTTATATCTCACGACTTCGCGGCTAAATACGTCTCCGCCATGCTCTACGTAGACTTTAAATTCGATATTTTTAAAGAAATCGTAAGGGTGGTCGTAGCGGTTGTCGCGCTTTAGACCCGAGCCTCGCATATTAGGACCTACGGGACTAAAGTCTCTTGCTACTTGCTTATCTAGCACGCCCACGCCTTTCCAGCGCGCGATTTGGCGTTTATCGTCCATAACCGCGTCCCAAATTTCAGAAATTTGAACGTCGAGCTTGTTTATCATCTCGATGCCCTTTTTTATCTCGTTATCGGTCATGTCGCGGCGAAGTCCGCCCATGATGACGTTGCCGTAGGTTTTACGGCCGCCGGGTACTAGCTGGGCTAACTCCATAGAGCACTCGCGCACCCTAAAGATATGCATAAAGGCGTTATAGTTACCAGTTACCTCGCAAGCTAAACCGATGTTTAAAAGATGGCTGTGAAGACGCTCGATCTCAAGACAGATGACGCGGATAGCCTGCGCTCTTAGCGGAACTTCAAGCCTGATAGCCTTTTCTGCCGCTTCTATACACGCAATCGCGTGAGCGTAGCCGCAAATTCCGCAGACGCGCTCTGCAAGATAGCCCATCTGATCGTAGTTCATTCTGTTTTCGGCTAGCTTTTCCATACCGCGGTGCTGATAAAAGAGGCGGTAGTCTGCATCTATGATCTCGTCGCCGTCGCAAAATAACCTAAAGTGTCCAGGCTCATCGCTAGTTACGTGCAAAGGCCCAAGCGGCACGTCGATGACGCTATCGCCTTTTGGAAATAAAAACTCGGTGTCGGGCTCGTCTTGGTGAGCGACAGGATCTGGGCGGTAGCGGTAGTCCATCGCGTCTTTCCTAAGCGGATAAAGGCCGTCGGGCCAATCGTCGCTTAGCACCAATCTACGCTTATCGGGCAAGCCCTCGGCTACTAGGCCGAACATATCGTAGGCTTCTCTTTCGTACCAAACGCAAGCAGGCACTAGCGGAGTAACCGACGGAAAAGTCGGATCGACGCCGGGAATTAGCGTTTTAACGGTGATAAAGCACTTATCCTCGGCGGCAAAGTCGTCTTCTTCCGTCATCTTGCCGCCCTCCATAGACAAAGCGTAGTAAAGCGCAAAACAGCCGTTTATAGTCCTCTCGTCGCTAGGTATCATCGTAGAGATGAAACCGCCGATATCGTAGTAAAGGGTCTTAACCGCAAGCGGAAGGTCGTTTCTATCGACCAAAACCGTGATTTGGTCGTCGGCCTGGCGGGTTACTTCTAGAACCTTTACCTTTGTTTTTAAAATTTCAACGAATTTATCGCCTCTCATAATAGTTCTCCAGTTATTATCTTAACGCCGTTTTCAACCAGCGTATAAAAGTTATCCACGTGCCAAACGCCAAAGATTATAATCAAAGCGCAAAGCAGGATAAGCGGTAAATTTTCCAATATACTCATCTCTTTATTGTGAACGACCGCGCCTTTAGGTTCGCCAAAACTTGCTAAGTTAAAGTGCGAGAAGTCCGCGATAAAGATGATCGCAAGAGCTATCGCAAATAGCGCAACGCTAAAATATTGACCGCTATTTACGGCGCCGACGAAGACATTATATTCGCTGACGAATATCGCAAACGCGGGCACGCCTACCAGCGAACAAACCGCAGCGCCGAACATCATAGTAGTTATCGGTGCAATCTTTACCATACCGCCCATTTTGGTCATATCTTTGTGACCGTAAATTCTAGCGATGTTGCCGGTTGAGCAAAATGCAAGAGCTTTTGTAAAACTGTGAGCTAGGCAGTGGAAAATCGCCGCAAATAGCCCGAAAGGTCCGCCCACGCCAAGAGCAAAGGCGATAACGCCCATATGCACGATAGAGTGGTAGGCAAACATTCTTTTTACGTCGTGTTGTCTAATCAGGAATATACCGCCGACGAACAACGTAATAAGGCCTGAGATTATCATCACGCTTTGAACGAACTCCATGCCCGTAGCTTGAGCAGCGATAGCGTAATATCTAAATAAAGCTAGCATCGCGCACTTTAGCAAAACGCCTGAAAGCAGAGCCGAAATCGGGGCTGGGCCTTGGGCGTGAACATCGGGAAGCCAGGTGTGCGTAGGAGCGAGGCCGGCTTTGGTGCCAAATCCTATAAGCGCAAAGACAAAGATTAGCTTTGCAACGTCAGGGCTTAAATTTTTAGCATTTGCCATTATGCCGGTCCATAGCATCGCAGCCTCGCCGTCTTTTGTCTCCGCAAAGGTCGCAGAGTAAAGAAGCACGGTCGCATAAAGCGCAAACGCTAGGCCGATAGAGCAAAGAACTATGTATTTATAGCCGCTCTCGGTTGATTTTTGATCTTTTAAGATCGCTACTAGAAACACCGATGAAAGCGTAGTAGCCTCAATCGCAGCCCACATAAACGCGACGTTGTTACAGATGACGCTTAAGCTCATCGTAAATATAAACACGTGGCTAAGCGCATAGTATTTCTTAAGCGCGCTTAAATTTATATGTCCCTCTTCAAGCTCCCATCTCATATAGTGGGTCGCGTATAAATTTACGAGTAGGCCGGTAACCGCGATAAGTATCAAAAATACGCAGCCAAGGCTGTCTAGAAACAAAAATTTATCGTGCGCGTAAAACGTACCGCCGGTTAAAACCTTGCTTACGTTAAATAGCAACGCCAAAGACGTAACTGCGCTAACGGCTACGTGAAGCAAACTCAAAAAAGCGTAATTTTTCGGAGAGAAAAATAGCAGTATCGCTCCAAGAAGCGGTAAAATTAATACCAAAGTTAAACTATCCATCTCTATCCCCTTAAATTCGTAGCCTTAGACGTGTCAAGGCTGCCGTATGCTTTATAAAATCTAATCGCTAAAACGCTCATAATGATAACGGCAAAAATCGCATCTGTTAAAATTCCAAGCTCGACAAGCTCGTTTGAGTTGTAAGCCATAAGCGCTAGGCTTAGATGTATGCCGTTTTCAAAAAGGCAATAAGCTAAAATTTGCTTGATAAACGAGTTTCTAAGCATAAAGCCGAAAACCCCCATCATAAATACGCAAACCGCCGCTAGTAGCATTATCTTTTCTTTAATAAGCGAAAACTCCAAAAATATCGGATTAATACTCATCGCCAAAGCCAAACTAAAACCCATCGCTATAACGGGGCTCACGAAAAAGCCGCCCACAGGCTCGTCTTCGTGCACGACGCCAAGATTTTTAATAAGCCAAAGCAAGATCGCAGGCACGAATAAAACCTTCGTAAAAAACGCCACGACCGCCCACGTGGATAGTTGCTCGGCGTTAAATTTAGACGACAACGTAAAAAATATCCCGACTAATAGCAACGTCTGAACTCCGTAAACTATGACGGATAACTTTAGGCTTCTTAGCCCGAAAACCGCCAAAGACGTTACCATCATACAGATAGCCAAAGTATCTAAAATATTCATCTCACACCCCCACGACGTAAAGCGTCAAAGCCGCAAAAGATATAGCTAGAGCAGCCAGAGCGTTTTTACGTAAGCTCGAAGTCATCTGGAATCTAGGTCCGAAGTTATCTATAAATACGGCCGCTACGTAAAACACTCCCGTTTTTAAGACGAAAATTATTACCGCTAAAAACGGATTGCTAAAATTCCATGGCTCGAAAATCGAAAGGAAAAGCCCGATCATCGCAAATTGTTTTAAGATAAGCGAAGCTTGAACTAGGCCTAAATCAGAGCCGGCGTATTCGCCTAGCAAGCCTTCTTGTAACTCTTGCTCGGCTTCTGCTAGGTCAAAAGGCTTTCTGCCCGTTTCAACGTATATGCACCATAAAAACGCGATCGAAGCAACAGCAAAGCTTGGGATCTGATATCCGATCTGGCCGCTTTTTACCATTGATTGTATCTCGACCAAATTTGACGTTCCAGCTGCAAGCATAACTACGATTAGGCACATTATCATCACCGGCTCTACGTAGACGGCTAGCATCTGCTCGCGTCCGCCGCCGGTAGCCGCAAACGGGTTGCCGCTATCCATAGAAGCAGCGCCGAAAACAAAGCGAAGTAGCGCGCCTAGATAAAGAATCACGAAAATATCGGAGTAAGCTCCAAAAATCGTGCTTTTACTATAAGTAATAGGAATAGCCGCTAGTATCGCCGCCGAAGTGGCAAATAAGAAAAACGGCGCCCATCTAAATACCCAGTGAGAGCACTCAGGCACGGTTCTACCGCGTCTAAATAGCTTTATGATGTCGCGATACGTCTGGAAAAAATCGCTGCCTTGTTTTGATTGTAGTTTGGCTCTTAGTTTCCTGGCCATACCGTCAAACAAGGGCGCAACCAAGACGATGACGACTACTTGAAATATCATCAAAAGTATAGTCTGTAAAATTTCCATCTCACGCCCCCTATATCAAAAAGTAGCTAACCGCTAGTATCGCGCAAAGATATATGAGGATATATAGCGCGTAAACGTTGGTGTAGCCGCTTTGCATTATGCCTATTTTATCGGCGACCTTTTCGGTAAATTTAATCACCGGCTCGTAAAATAGCCCCCACCAGATATCTTTTGGATGGTTGTGGTATTCGACCGGGTTAAAATAGCCTTTAGTCACGACTTTTCTCTCGCCTTTAAACAGCCAGTTCATTATGCGCCTTAGATCGCCCGTAAAAGGGCCGCCCGTCATTTGCATGCGAGAGCTGTACTTAAATCCGCAAGCCCAAGGATCGGTCTCGCGAGGTTTCTCGCGGTTTGCTTTCATAAATGCTAAAATCGCAAAAGGCAAAACCATAGTAGAACACAAGATAATGGCTATAAGCGGAGTAGAAACCACGCTGCCTAAATTTGAGGTCAAATTTATACCGTGGCTAGCTACGTAACCGCCTGCGCCGCCTATGGAATTTACGGCCGTTTGGATGTAGCCGACGACTACGTTAGCTCCGATACCAAAGCCTATACAGCCGATCATTAGCACGATCATGCCAAGCACCATAAATATCGGGCTTTCTTTCGCGTTGTCCCAAATTTTCTGATCTCTTGGAGTTCCCGCAAAAATTACGGCATAAAGCTTAAGGTGCATGCCGACTAGTACGCCCGTAAGAGCTAGCGCAACGACTGAAAGCGTAAAGGCGTATCTAGTAAAGATACCCTGCTCTAGCGCGCCTTGAAGCATACCTTGATAGGTAAACCACTCGGATACGAAGCCGTTAACGGGAGGCAATGCCGCGATACCCATGATACCGATAAACATGCCAACAGACGTCCAAGGCATCTTTTTAGCTAGGCCGCCTAGCACGTCCATATCGCGAGTGTGCGTAGCGTGCAAAACCGAACCCGCGCAAAGAAATAAAAGTCCTTTAAATATCGCGTGGTTAACCACGTGATAGCATCCCGCTAAAAATCCGATCGCGGCAAGCGTCATATTTCCGGCGGCTAGACCGTATAGGCCGGTGCCAAGACCGAGCAAGATGATGCCGATGTTTTCAACCGAGTGATAAGCAAGAAGCGCTTTGTAGTCGTGCTGACAAAGAGCGTAAAGAACACCAAAAAGCGAACTAGCGGCACCCAAAATCAAAACCGTCAAACCAAAGTAAATGCTTAAAGGCAAGAAAAGCGTAAATTTAACTAGAGTAAATAGCGCAACCTTTATCATTACGCCGCTCATTAGAGCAGAGACGTTTGAAGGAGCGGCCGGGTGAGCCATCGGTAGCCATACATGGAAAGGCCACATACCGGCCTTGCTGCCAAAACCGACCAAAAATAATATAAACACCACGACGCTAGCCGCAGTCGGCATATTTAGATGGGCAAATTTGCTAAACTCAGCGCTGCCGGCATAGTGAGCCATTATTAGCAGTCCGCACGTGATACAAAACGCACCGACCTGAGCGATGCCAAGATACACCATCACCGCTTTTAGCGTGCCTTTGCCGTCGTTTACGAGGATAAGGAAAGACGAGATAAGCGTCATAAGCTCCCACAAAACGATGAAGCAAAATACGTTATTTGCGCTGATGACTAGAAGCATCGAAAGGATGAAAAGGTTAAACAAACAGGCGAAAACGCCGACGTTTGCTTTTTTGATGTATTCCTCCGCGTAGCTCATACCGTAGACGCTGCTGGCAAAGCCGATAAAGACGACTACGAAGCTAAAGAAATTTCCAAGCGGAGTTAGCTCAAATTTAGGCGCATAGAGAAAGTCTCCGCCTAGAGCGAAGCCTTGGGTCACGCCCATATTAGCCACAAAGTAGCAAAGCGCGTAAAAACAGCTAATCGCGCTTAATCCAAAGCCGATTTTGACGGCTGATTTTTGCGCGCCGTAGAGCAGGATGCTAACGGCGGCGCTAACTAAGAAAAGTAGATACACGCCTACCATCTCGCACCCCCTTTTGCGCCGCTATTTTCGTCGTTCATAGCGCGCGAATTTGACGCCGCTTGCTCTCTTGCTTGCTCGCTAGGAGTTTTGTCAAGCTCCTTGATGACGATGACGTCGCCCTCGCCGTCCACGTCCTGAGCGCCGATATCGGCTAAAACGTGAGGTTCTTTTAAATTTCCGCTTCCGCGTAAAATTTTATCGACGAAAGCCTGAGCGGCTTCTTGCTCGATCTTGTTGCCAAGCTTGTGATGGCTGTGCAAAGGATCGACCATGATGATCGCGCTGGTCGGACAAACCTCGACGCACGCAGGGCCGTTTTCGCGCCCAAAGCACATATCGCACTTTATCGCAGTGTTTTTCGCGCCGGCTTGACTTTCGATTTCGAGGTAGTACTTCGGCTCTACTGCGTAGTTAACGGACGGCATGAGCTCCGCGCTCGAGCTTATCGCGCCGTAAGGGCAAGCGATCGTGCAGAGTTTGCAACCTATACAAATCTCTTCGTGAAGCTCGATGCAGTTATCGTCAAACCTGAGTGCCCCGGTAGGACATACGTTCGCGCAAGGACCGTCATCGCACTGGCGACACTGCGTCGGCATGACGCCTTTTGCTTGACGGAGCACTGTTAGTCTAGCTTTTGAAAGCTTACCGCGCTCATAAGCGCTACGAAAACAGGCCGCCATGCAAGTAGCGCAACCGATACAACGTTTGTAATCGGCGATCACAAATTTATGTTGTTTCATAAATTCTCCTTTCTACTTGTTTTTTGATTCTTGATTACTCTTAAATCTTGAACTAATTGTATTACTTTTAGAAATTTATTTCCGTCATTTGGCTGACAAATTTTGTATTTTTTAGATTAATTTTTATGAATTATTTATTTTTAAGCTTGTTTTTAAATTTACTGTAAAATAGGCACTTTATTAAACTTATGCGAATATAAAAATATTACGCATAGGCTATCTAATGCACTAAAAGGAGTATTTTAGTCCTATAATGACTCGGAAAGCTTAAGGCAAAATTTAATCTCAGCCTTTAAAATTTTACGGAATACTTTTTGCTGGAACTCGCCGTTAGTAATATAAAAAGGATAAAAATGCAGATCAAAAACGGCGCCTCAAACGAGATTTTAAAGACCTTAGCAAACCGAATCGGCCAAGGTCAAAAAGGCGATAAATTTTTAGCCGGCTCTACGCTTGCGGCAGCAAATTTGACCGGTTTTGCCGATATGCTGGATAAATTTAACGAAAATGCAAATTTAAGCGACGCGGCAGGTAAATTTAGCGGCGATAAATTTACGGGTGGCGAGACCGGCTCGTTTTTACGAAATTTAGCCCGCGACGAAAACGAAGCGCAAATCTACGCCAAACTAGAACGCGAAGCCAAAGAAGCCACGAAGATGTTTAAGAAATTTGATTTTATGCAGATGATGACGAAGCTAGAGATGGGTAATCTAAAAGACGGCGAGCGAGCGGAAATTTTTGCCAAGATGAACAAAATCGCAAAGGAAATTTGACTTTAATGCGGGGTTAAATTTCCGCCCGATCTCTCAATAAATGCTCCATAAAAAATTACTATAAATAAATTTAAACCAAATCGCCAAACTACGCGCACCGGCTCAAAAAAAACGTCAAATTTAAGATAATTTTCCTCGCCGTCTTTCCTTAAATTTTTGTATATTTTATCTGTTTTTTGATAGAATCGCGAATTTTAAGGACAAGGAAAATTTGAATATGAACTATGATATTATCGTCGTCGGAGGCGGTCACGCAGGCATCGAAGCCAGCCTCGCCGCCGCAAAAATGGGCAAAAAAACGCTGCTAATCACCATCCTAGCCGAGCAAATCGGCGCCGCCAGCTGCAACCCCGCAATAGGGGGCCTAGCAAAAGGCCACCTCGTAAAAGAGATCGACGCTCTAGGCGGGCAAATGGGGCTAACGACCGATGCCGTGGGCATACAGTTTCGCGTACTAAACGAGAGCAAGGGGCCAGCAGTGCGAGGCAGCCGCGCTCAGATCGACATGGACCGCTACCGCGTCTATATGCGAAATTTACTGCTAAATACGCCAAATCTTGAAATCAGCCAAGAGATCGCGACTCAAATTTTAAGCTCGGACGGCAAAATCACGGGCGTAAAAACCCATCTGGGCAACGAGTATAAAACCAGCAAGCTCATCATCACTACGGGCACGTTTTTAAACGGGCTAATTCACGTCGGATTTAACAAACTAGAAGCCGGCCGCGTGGGCGAGCTAAGCGCTAAAAATCTAAGCGATAGCCTGCGCGAACTAGGTCTAGAAGTCGGTCGGCTAAAAACCGGCACCTGCCCGCGCGTGGACGCTAAAAGTATCGACTTTAGCGTGCTTGAGATCCAAGGCGGCGACGAAGATCCAAGCCCATTTAGCTTCCGCACGAGAGACTTCGCGCCTACGCAGCTGCCCTGCTACATCGCCTACACGAATGAGACTACGCACGACATCATCCGCTCAAATTTCGACAAGGCGCCGCTATTTACAGGTCAGATAGAGGGCGTGGGTCCGCGCTACTGCCCGAGTATCGAGGATAAGATAAATAGATTCGGCGACCGCGATAGGCATCATCTTTTCGTCGAACCGCAGACGCTAGAGGCCACGGAGTACTACATCAACGGTTTTTCTACTAGCCTGCCGTATGAAGTGCAGGTCGCGATGCTACGCTCGGTCAGAGGCTTTGAAAACGCTCGCATCGTGCGCCACGGCTACGCGATCGAATACGACTACGTCCAGCCCACCGAGCTAAAACACACGCTAGAGACCAAAAAGGCGCGCGGACTCTATCTCGCAGGCCAAATAAACGGCACCACGGGCTACGAGGAGGCGGGCGCTCAGGGACTGATGGCGGGTATAAACGCAGCGCTTGCGCTTGATGGCAAAGAGCCGTTCGTCCTACGACGCGACGAGGCCTACATCGGCGTCCTCATCGACGATCTAGTGACCAAAGGCACCAAGGAGCCATACCGTATGTTTACCTCCCGCGCCGAGTATAGGCTGCTGCTGCGCGAGGATAACGCCGTGCTGCGCCTAGGAGGATACGGCCGCGAGCTTGGCTTGCTAGACGAAGCGACGTTTGAGAAAATAGAAGCCATAAGGTCAAATTTGACTCTCGGGCTAGAGCTACTAAACACCACCGAGATCACGCCGACAAAGCGAAATTTAGAGCTTTTAGCTAGTCTTGACGAGGAGATAATCAGCCAAAATTTGACCCTGCAAAAAATCGTCGCCAGAAAAAGCTTCACGAGCGAAAAGCTGCGCAAGCTAGATCCGTTTTTTGAGGCGCTTGACGAAGCTAGCTTGGAGCAAATTTTAACCGAAGCCAAATACCAACACTACATCGCCGAGCAAAAAAAGCAGATCGACCGCATGAAAGATATGATGAGCGTGAAAATCCCCGAGGGCTTTAACTTCCGCGGTATCAGCGGGCTTAGCAACGAAGTGGTCGAAAAGCTCGAGAGATTTGCCCCGCCGACGCTCTTTGCGGCTAGCGAGATCAGCGGCGTGACGCCTGCGGCGATAGATATTTTGCACATCTATATAAAGATGAATGCGTCAAAGTGAAAAATAAAATCATAAAATATATAGACTTTTATAGCTATTATTTTTTACCATGCAATAAGTCAACCAAAGACAGAATATACTTAAATATGGGGATTATATGATAGATGATGATTTGAAAAATGAAATTTTAGATGGATTTAGGTATTTTACAAATAGATACGCTCAAGATACAAAATACAGCAAGGACGACAAAACAACACATGATAAGTTAAGTAAATTTCGTGCAAATTTGATCAAATTTACAGATAATATTTTTAAAAATTATAGAAGTGAGCGTAATGGAAATTGGCTAAAGGCAGACGGTAGGACTATTGCGGAATATATATGGAATAGATATATTCCTTTTGAGAATGAATCACATTTAGTTATTTATTTTGCCGTTTTAGCAAAACCTGGCAATTTTTATGTATCCATAGGGCTAATCGATACAAAACTAAGCGATACAGAAGATAAACTAAAAAGATGAAATATATAACTTTTTGGAGTCAGAATGCAAAAAGATACATATACCTGGCTTCAAGCTTGATAAACTTGCATGGGAAAAATATATATATATTTTGCCATAGAGAATGTAGACACTTTTACAACTCTTGACTACACAAGCTTACTTAATGCACTAACAAATGTATATCATCTAACGTATGATAAATTTTATAAAAATACAGAAAACAATCAACAAAACAATAGTGATAATGAAGGATATAAAATGACCGATGATGACAAAAAATTAACTTATCACCTTAATCAAATTTTATACGGTCCTCCAGGAACCGGAAAGACATATAGTGTTGTTCGTAAAGCACTAGAAATTATAGAAGGCAATGCTTCCGATGATAGATCTAAATTTAAAGAGTATGTAGAAAAGGGACAAATAAAATTTATCACATTTCATCAAAGCTATGGATATGAAGAATTTGTCGAGGGTATAAAAGCAGAAACCAAAAACGATAATGTATCGTATAAAATAGAAGATGGAGCATTTAAAAAGATCTGCAAAAGAGCCAATGGTGATAACTGGAAAAAGATACTGCTAAAAGACACAAAAGAAGAACTAACGGAAGATGGCTTTAAAAAACTATATAAAAACTATGTCGATAAACTACCACTTTTTTCAAATAATATGTATGGAAAAATATTAGAAACTCCTACCGATAAACAGCCATTTTATCTATATAAAAATAATCTATTTTCTATTTTGGTTAAGCCTCAAAATAGCAATGATCCAAAAACCATATCTTGTGACAAATTAATCAAAGATATATTTCATAATGATAACTATGGAATGCCTTCTTATGAACCAGTGATTATTCAAGATATTTTGGGTCAGGAGTATGAAAGTTATAAAGCAAATCACATTAATCAAAATTGCATCTTAATCATCGACGAAATCAACCGCGGAAATATCTCTAAAATTTTTGGTGAGCTAATAACACTCATAGAGCCGTCAAAAAGGCTCGGAGCAGATGATGAGATAATGGTGGAGCTACCATACTCAAAAGAAAAATTTGGAGTGCCGTCAAATTTATACATAATCGGCACGATGAATACAGCAGATCGCAGCATAGCCCTTATGGATACGGCTCTTAGAAGAAGGTTTGAGTTTGTGGAGATGATGCCAGAATATGACAACCTAAACA
>NZ_CALKTQ010000320.1 GCF_937997465.1 uncultured Campylobacter sp.
CTTAAAGGCAAACTCCATCGCCCGTCCGAGCTTCGCACCGCATTTACCGTTAGCGCGTGCAAATTTATACGCCTCTTTTAGCTGCCCAGCGATCTGCGTCTCGCCGATAACAAGGCTATCTAGCGAGCTAGCTACAGCAAAGAGATGGTGCACGGCGCCGTTATCCTCGTAGATGTCGGCTCTGCTTTGTAGCTCCTCAAAAGGGATGCCGCAGATGAGCGACATGCAGGCGATGATGTGCTTGCTAGCGCCTTCGACCGTCTTTACGCTAGCGATGATCTCGACGCGGTTGCAGGTGCTTAGCACCATGCACTCGTTGATGTTTTGGCTGGAGCTAATGAGGCGTAAAATTTCGTTTTTGCGCTCGATGTTAGAAAAAGAGAGCTTTTCGCGCACGGAGATATCGGTGTTTTTGTGCGTAAAGCTCACGCTTGCGTAATGCATTAAAATTCCCTATCTATCATTGATTTTACGATACTTTCTAGGCCGTCTACGTTAAATTTTTCTACCGATTTTATCGCCTGCTCGCCTAAATTTTTCGCCGCTTCTATGCTTTTTTTTATCGCACCTGTTTCGTTCATCTTCGCCCTCACCCAGCCTCGCTCGCCCTCGCTCAGATCTTTTTTAAACAGGCTTTTTAGCTTCTCTTTGTCCGCTTCGTTTAAGCTTTCGTAAAGATAAATGTAAGGTAGCGTCGTTTTACCCTCTTTAAAGTCGCTAAAATTCGGCTTTCCAAGCGTCGCGGCGTCTTGCGTGACGTCCAGGATGTCGTCGATTATCTGAAAAGCTAGGCCTAGGTTTTTGCCGTAAATTTTAAAATTACGCGCGTCAAGTCCTGCTAACATCGCTCCGACCGCGGCGGCAGCCTCGATCAAAACGGCGGTTTTATAGTAGATCATCGTTCCGTACGCGGATTTATCTTCGTTAAATTTAGCCGAGAGATCCACATCCATCATCTCGCCCACGCTTAGTTTGCTGACCGCGCCCGATATCTCGCCCGCGATCTCATGCGGGAATTTCGACAGCTCGTAAAAGCCCTTCGAATAGAGGATATCGCCCAGCATCACGGCGTTTTTGGTGCCGAAGCTCGCGTTTATACTCGGGCTTCCGCGCCTGGTGTCAGCATCGTCGATCACGTCGTCGTGAAGCAAGCTAGCTAGGTGAATAAGCTCGGTAATCGCGCAAATTTTGAGGCTCTGTTCGCTTTCGCCCGCTATTTTTAAAAGCAGCTTGGAGCGCAGCTTTTTACCCGAATTTATCCGAGCAAACATCGCATTTGCAGGCTCGTATCCAAGCTCCGCGATAAAATTTTTCATTATCAGATCGATTTTTTCCATTTATGCTCACTTAAATTTTGCTTTTATCTGGCGTTTTGCGCGCTATTTTGAGCGCCGCTCTGCTTTTTTGGCGGGTCCAAAAACTCAACATCTACGCGCTGTTCGTCGTCGTTTATCAGCACGCGAAACTTCGCTACGCCTTGCTTAAAATCCTCAAAAACGAGATAAAGCGCGACGCGGTCGCTAGGCGGGTACTTGAGGTCCGGTATCAAAGTCTGCTTGTAGGTCTCAAGGCCGCGCCTTAGCGACATAACAAGCTGGCGAGGATAGTTTCGGTAGCGCGAATGAACGATAATGTTCGTGTTATCAAAAAGCGTCCAACGAAAATCAAAGCTCTCGCGCTCGTCAGTGCCCTTTTTGGTTACGAAAACCCGCGCCCACTCGTCTTTTTTGAGCTCAAAAAGGTGCTCTTCCTCGAAATTTACCGCGCCGAAAGCCAACGATAAAAACAACGAAAATATAACGGCTATTTTACTCATTTTGACTTAAAATATCCCCACTAAGCCCGATATAAATGTCGTTTAGCCGCTCATTTACAAGGGTCTGATTTTGAGAAATAAACGAATTTTGCGCCGTTTCGTCAAAGCCGTTTTTTTCGCAAAATTCGCTCATTGCGATAAATTTTTCAAAGGTCTTTTCAAGCTCGTTTTCGACTAAGTTTTTGTTCGCGTTAAATAAAATTTCAAAGAATTTTTCTCTCGGACTTTGAGAAAATATATCATAATCCATAAATTTTAAAACCTTTCGCAAATCTTAAAATACATATTATTTTTTGTAAAATATTACCTAAAATCATACGCACTATAATACGCTAAATTTTTATAACTTCTCGATATATAGGGCTGCTTGCGCCACCGTAAAGACATTGTCGCAGCTCGGACTTTGGCTACCAAAACCCCAACAAACGTTTAGATATTTTATATCCGTATTACGTGCGGCAAGCTCGTCCTTTTTGCTATCTCCGACAAATATCGCTTTATCGAATTCGCCTGATTTTAGTATCAAATTTAACATCGCCGGATCTGGTTTTTGAGGTATGTTTTCATCCGCTCCGACGATGAGATCGAAAAATTTAAATATCCCGCTTCTTTGTAAAATTTCATCCAAAGTATATCGCGGCGCATTGCTAGCTAGAGCGACGAAATACCCTGCCTCTTTTAACCCAGCTAGCAGTTCCCGGGCGCCATCATAAGCAGCGGCGTATTCGCGGTAGTTTTTCTTAAATTTAGCTTCAAAGTTATCCCGCAGCTTCATATCGGGCTTATCTATACCGTAAAAGTCAAGCCCCAAATTTCGCCCCGGCTCGTTTATGGCCTTTACGATAAACTCCGCGGCCAGATCGCCACGAAGCCCCAGCTCGCGCCGCACTTCGTTTACCGTCTCGCAGATCGCTTTTGCGCTATCTATGAGCGTGCCGTCCATGTCAAATATCACGCATTTCACTCTTCGTCCTTATATTTTTTTCTATGTTTTTCTTTTTTATACGTTTTTTGATTTTTTAGCTTTTCTAGCGCGTTGACGCAGGCCACCAGCTCGCCTCTCTCGCCGCCTTTTACGACTAAATTTACGAAATTTTCAAGAGATTTCGAGTAGGCGTTATCTAAAAAAACCGGCTCGATCTTGCGTAAAATTTCGGCGTTTTTGCCCACTCTAGCGCGAAATTCGTCCTCGTTAAAATCCTCTCTTTTTAGCGCGCTAATCGCCGCTTTTGCGAATTTTTCCAGACCGCGCAGGTATTTTACGCGCTTAAATTTGTCGTTTTGTTCAGCCATTTTTTCCTTTCAAAAGCCCAATTATACCAATTTAAACATTTAGCGGTTATAATGCGCGCAAATTTTACAAGGAGAAAAAATGCAAAAAGAGACGATCGCCACGCACTACGGCTACGATACCAAGGCTGGCCCGGGAGCCATGGCGGTGCCGATTTACCAGACTACGGCTTATGATTTCGGTAGCGCCGAGATGGCCGCGGCGAGATTTCAGCTAGAAGCCCCAGGCCACATCTATACGAGGCTAGGCAACCCGACGACGGACGTTCTAGAGAGCCGTATAGCCGCACTCGAGGAGGGCTCGGCCTCTATCGTGACGGCCAGCGGTCAGGCGGCGATTTTTTACTCGATCGCAAATTTAGCCGCAGTCGGCGACAACATCGTCGTGGCAAAGAAAATTTACGGCGGAACGATGGTTCTTTTCATGCACACGCTTAAGCGTTTTGGCATCGAGGCGCGAGTGTTTGATAGCGACAGCGCGGACGATCTTGAAAATTTGATCGACGACAAAACGCGCGCGATATTTTTCGAGACGCTATCAAATCCGCAAATCGCAATCCCGAATTTTAAAAAAATCGTAGAGATAGCAGACAAGCACGGCGTCGTAACGATCGCTGATAACACCGTGCCTACGCCGATCATTTTCCAGCCGCTAAATCACGGCATCGACGTCGTCGTGCATAGCGCTAGCAAATATATCTGCGGCCAGGGCCTAAGCCTATCTGGCGCGGTCGTCGCTAGTAAAAATTTAAACGCCAAGCTAGTCGGTAACGCCAGATACGCGCATTTTAACGAGCCTGATGAGAGCTATCACGGGCTAGTTTATGCGCAGATGGCTGATAAATTTGACATCTATACGCTGCGCATGAGAGTGGCTTTGGTGCGAGACATAGGCGCTACGATCTCGCCTTTTAACTCTTGGCAGCTCATACAGGGGCTTGAGACGTTAAGCGTTCGTATCGAGAGGCACTCGCAAAATGCGCGCAAGATCGCCGAGTTTTTAAACTCGCATAAACACGTCAAGCGCGTGACCTACCCTGCGCTAAAAAGCGATCCCGAGCACGAAAAAGCGCAAAAATACTTTAAAGACGGCATGGCTAGCGGGCTAATGTGCTTTGAAACCGATAGCTATGAGCGCGCCGTAAAGATGCTTAGCAAGGTAAAACTCTTTAAAATAGTCGTAAATATCGGCGACTCCAAGTCTCTCATCACGCACCCGGCCTCCACTACGCATCAGCAACTCTCGAGCGAGGAGCTAATAAAAGCGGGCATAACAAAGGAGCTAATCAGAATAAGCGTCGGCCTAGAAAACGCGGACGACCTCATCGCCGATCTGGCGCAGGCTTTGGAGTAAAAGAGAGTTAAATTTGAAAGATAGATTCGGCTAAATTTAAGCTAAATTCAAATATACCCCTTCGGCGGTTTCACCGCCTTGGGGTTAAGCGCTAGATTGTTAAATTTGATCAAGAGGGCTTCCCTCTTGATCCTTGGCTCGTTCAAGCTCAAATTTGAGCAGGCTACTTGTCCTTTTTCCTATCGGCTTTTTCTTTTATTTCTTCCGCCGCCTCTAAGTCTAGCTGCGCTTGCTTAAACGCTTTACGCGCCTTATCGACGCGGCGGGAATTTTTAACGCTGGCGTCGTCTTTATAAACCTTTTCGGCTTCCTCCAGCTCAACCTTTTTCTTACCGAAATTCATCTGCGCCGTCTCCAAATTCATTGTAGGGTTATCAGCGCCCGCCAGCTCCGCCTTTGACGTTACCTTGCCCGTAACGGGGTTACGTCCGATAGTTGCGTCGAAATCGCGCTTACTATCTTCTTTACTAAGACGATAGCACTCTT
>NZ_CALKTQ010000321.1 GCF_937997465.1 uncultured Campylobacter sp.
ATAGTAGACAGCCCAAACTGCGCGATGTTTGAAGTAGATAGCGAAGAAGGCGAATGGAACGACGCTAGAGACTTTAAAGATAGCTACAACACCGGCCACCGCCCAAGAAGAAAAGGCGGCTATCTAATGACGCAACCGACTGATAGCATGGTCGATCTGCGCGCGGAAATGATGCAGGTTTTAGAACAAGTTGGCCTAGAAGTCATGCTAGGACACCACGAGGTTGCGCAAGGACAAGGCGAGCTGGGCATTAAATTTGGTACACTTCTCGAGGCCGCCGACAACGTGCAAATTTACAAATACGTCGTCAAAATGGTCGCTCACCTAAACGGAAAAACGGCGACCTTTATGCCAAAACCGCTCTACGGCGACAACGGCAGCGGCATGCACGTGCATCAGTCGGTATGGAAAGACGGCAAAAATTTATTCTACGGCGAGGGAAAATACGCAAATTTAAGCGATTTTGCGCGATGGTACATCGGTGGAATCCTAAAACACGCAAGGAGCGTAGCGGCCTTTACAAACCCGAGCACAAACAGCTACAAACGCCTAATCCCTGGCTTTGAAGCGCCTTCTATCCTAACGTATTCTAGCCAAAACCGCTCCGCCTCGATCCGTATCCCGTACGGCTCCGGAGAAAAATCAGTCCGCGCCGAAATGCGCTTCCCTGACGGAACTGCAAACCCGTATTTGGCCTTTTCAGCGATGCTCATGGCGGGACTTGACGGCGTAAAACACAAGATGGAGCCGGTCGGCCCGATGGATGAAAATTTATTTAAACTGCACCTAGATGAAATCCGCGAGCGCGGTATCGAGCAGCTCCCTCATACGTTAAGGGGTAGCCTAGAAGCATTGATTCGCGATAACGAATATCTGCACCCGATCATGACTCCAACGTTTATAAACGCGTATCAGCATTATAAATTCGAGAGTCAAGTGTGGCCGTACGAAGCGCGACCTACTCCGTATGAGTTTAAGACTTGCTTTTCTTGCTAAATTTAAGGGACGCTAAAATCCCTTTTTAGTTTTTCAGTCAAATTTGACCTTTTTAAATTTTGGGCCAAATTTGACTTTTTATGCGTTTTTGACGAACGTAAAATTTGTCAAAATAAATCAAATTTGAGGCCAAATTTGAAAAACAACGGCTTTTTGTCTTGACAAATCAGCCTTTTTTATATATAATCACGTTTCGTTTTTTGAAAAATGTCTTGTTAGCTCAGTCGGTAGAGCATTTCACTTTTAATGAAGGGGTCGCTGGTTCGAGTCCAGCACAGGACACCATTTATTTTTTGTTAAATTTGGGTCGCTTAGCTCAGTTGGTAGAGCGCCACCCTTACAAGGTGGATGTCATAAGTT
>NZ_CALKTQ010000322.1 GCF_937997465.1 uncultured Campylobacter sp.
ATTGTCGCAAAGCACGCCAAATACTGCTTGGGCGTTTGCGATGGTCGTAGTTTGATTGTCGCTGGTCACTGCGGCAAAACTCTCGCCGCCGTTAATACTAAACAGCACGGCTCCGCACTCTAAAACCTTTGTAGTCTCTACTTTGGCGTTAACGCCTAGCACCTTGTTTACGACCACGTCTCCGATGGTCTTTGGCTTTTTTTGTTCGTTAGACATTTTATTCTCCTCCTAATGCAAATTTAACGACGTCTATTTCTGCGTCCGATTGGCTTTTGTTGGCAAACATATCGTTACTCGGTATGCTCGTTTTTTGCTGCGGCGGCATAACGCCTTTTAAAAACTCATTAAAGCCGTTTAAATCGGCTTTTGCGTAGCTTAGCGCCCACTGCTTTTGGCTTTCTTGAAGCTTGTTTGCGACAATAGCCGCATCTACCGCGCTTTGAGCTAGTTGCTCTTTTAGCGTAGCGACCTCTTGTTTAGAGGCGTCAAGCTGATTTTTAAGTTCGACCATCTGAGCCTCATAGTTCGCGCCGTTTTGCGTAGCAGCCTGAGCCTGCGGCTCGCCTTTTGGATTTTTCGCATCATCCATGTTCGTCTCCTTTGTGAAATTTTTATTCGCTCTTACTTCTCCGAGTTCGTCTAAAAACGGCTTATTAGTTAGCGCCGCCGAGTGCAACGTGCACCCCTGCCAAGCTCCGGTTTTTTCGTCTACCCCCATAAAGTCGTAAACCGGGCTAAGATATTTATATTCGCCGTTTTTGATGAATTCTTTTGCTTTGGCCGTCCAACTTACGCGCCCGTAAAGCGCGCCGTCCTTTATAAAAAGCTCTTTTATCCAGCCCGCCGCGGGCGCTATCTCTCCGCTTAGGGTCTGGTGCTCCTAGTCGATCACTATATCTAGGCTGCGCTTGTCGAAATTTAGTTTCATCTTTTCGATATCGGCTGCGTCTATACTAAACGTTCCTCCGGCGTGTCCCTGCCAAACGCCGGTTACGGCCAGGCAAAT
>NZ_CALKTQ010000323.1 GCF_937997465.1 uncultured Campylobacter sp.
CCTGCAAAACCAATATCGCACGGCTCAAATCAAGGAAATGCGCATAAAATAAATCTATAAAAATAGCGTGAGCAAAACGGTGGATAAAAGTTTGCTCACTTTTTAAATAGATCTTTATTGTTTGGGTTTGACATTAACGCCGACATCGACTTTTCAAGCTGATTTTTTTGAGATTTGTAAATAGAAAAATTTACCAAAATCGGGCTGTTTTCCACCAAAATTTGCACGATAGCTCCAAGCGGAAAGCTAACGATGCTGGCGAAATTTTCCTTACCAAAACCCGCCTCGAAGCTCAGCTCGTCTGGAGTTAGCTTGGCGCTGCTAAAAGTGTAGCCGGCAAGCGTAAAGACGATAACGGGCGCCGTAAAAGTGCTCTTAATGTACTCCGGCAGCTCGGGGTTAAATTTGACCAGATCAAGGTTGGCCATCGCCGAAAAGGAGCGGTCGTTTTTTAGCAGATACTCCACGCACTCAAAAACGTGCTCCTTCATCATCGCCGCAAATCTCTCGTCGTCTAAAATCTCATCAAGCATTTTACCTCCTTTTTGTGCCTTTTCTCAAATTTACTGTCCGCAGTCGTGCCGAATTTGGCTTCAAATAAACGCAAAATTTAGCGTCAAATTTGTCGCCTTATATTCGGTTCGGCTAGTCAAATTTGGCCGCGCTTTTAAATTTACTCCCCAAAGCGCGTCAAATTTGCGCCCTCTACGCTTCCTGACAAAACTCCCCAACTAGCTTTCTAACCTCGTTTATGCCGATCTGCCAAAACGCAGCGTCCTCGATATCAAAGCCAAACATCCCGACCAGCTCTTTTGGCGATCGCGAGCCGCCCGCGCTTAAAAACTTGGTGTAAATTTGCGTGAAATTTTCGCATTTGCCGCTTTTATAAAGCCCAAAAATCGCCAGCACCAAAAGCTGCGCGTAGGAGTAGGCGTAGCAGTAAAACGGCGTATGGATGAAGTGCGGGATGTAACTCCACCAAATTTTATAGTAGTCGTTTAGCGCGACGCTTTGCCCGAACATCTTAGCACTCTCCTCAAGCCAAATTTTATTTAGCTCCTCGGCGCTGATCTCGCCCTCATGCGCGTGAACTCGGCGCTCAAAGGTAGTGAAGTTTATCTGGCGGTAGAGCGTGGCGAAGATATCCTCGATCTTGCCGGCGAGTAGGGCGGTTTTTTCTCTGCCTTTTAGCGTGCTTTTGACGTGATCAAAAACCAGCATCTCGCAAAAGACCGATGCTGTTTCTGCCGTAGTTAGCGGCGTGTCGGCGTTTAGAAATCCGACGCTTTCATAGGCTAGATTTTGATGCGCGGCGTGACCTAGCTCGTGCGCTAGTGTAAAAAGATCCCGCCTCTCGTCGGTGTGGTTTAAAAGCACGTATGGATGGGCTTTTGCGACGCCTGATTGCGAAAAGGCGCCGCCTCGTTTATTTTCGGCCGGATAAACGTCGATCCAGCCCTCTTTAAACGCGCGAGCGGCTATCTCGCCGAATTTCGGGCTAAATTTAGAAAAAGTCTCAAGCACGATTTTTTTGCATTCGTCAAATTTATAAATGCTCTTGCTCTCGCCCAGCGGCGCGCATCTATCGTAGTCGTAGAGCTTTTTAAAACCTAAAATTTTGCGCTTTTTTTCGTAAAATTTAATCGGCAGATCAAAGCTCGTCTCGGCGGCCTTTATGAGCGCGTCCACGCTAGCCTTGGTCGTTTGGTTTGAAAAATGCCGAGGACTTTCTGGCAGATCAAATTTCCGCAGTTCGCAGCTAGTTTTTAGGCTGGTTTTGATCATATTATAGATGTAGCTAAGTAGATGCTGCTGGGGCGCTAAGCCGCCAGAGAGGCTCTTTGCGGCCGCTTTTCGCTCGGCTCGGTCTGGGCTGTGAAGCTTGGATAAGATCTCCTCTTCGCCCAGCATTTTGCCTTTAAATTTAAACTTAAGCGCGCTTAGTGTCTCGTCAAAAAGCCGCGAAAAACCTTCCGCGCCCGTGTTTGCCGTGCGCAGTAAAATTTGCTCCTCTTTTAGGCTTAGCTGGTGGGCTTTTTCTTTTGCGATACTATCTAGATAGTAGCCAAGCCTAGCACTTTTGGCGATGATTTTGTTTTGTCTGGCTTCGTCAAATTCGTTAAATTTAAGCTCAAAAAATAACAGATGATTTTGCGCTTTTGAGCTTAGCTCGTCAAATTTGGCGTAAAACGCGCCCTTTGAGGTGTCTTTTGAGAAAACTAGGCTCACGTAAATTTGCACGCGAGCGATGTTTTCTAACAAATTTTCGTATTCGTTAAGCGCGGCAAAAAACTCCTCGTCGCTTAAATTTAAAAATTTATCCGAGTATTTAGCTTCAAATTTTTCGCACTCACTTTGTAACGAAAGAGCTGATTTTTCAAGCTCTTTTTCGTTTTTAAAAAGCGGGGTCAAGTCCCAAACGTTCATTTTACCGCCTTAAATTTACTCTACGGTTTCTGAGGCTACGGCGGTGAAAAGTACGTCAGACGCGCTGTTTACGGCTGTTTCTACTGAATCTTGGATCACGCCGATGATAAATCCTACGCCAACAACCTGCATCGCGATGTCGTTACCGATACCAAATAGCGCGCAAGCAAGCGGCACGAGTAGTAGCGAACCGCCAGCGACACCTGAGGCTCCGCAAGCGCCCAGAGCCGAGATAAAGCAAAGTAGTAGCGCGTCGCCGAAGGTAACCGTGATAGACGGGATAGAATTTACCGCCGCAAGCGCCAAGATACCGATAGTTACGGCTGCGCCGCCCATGTTTATAGTAGCTCCTAGCGGGATAGAGATCGAGTATAGCTCCTCTTTTAGCCCTAGCTTTTTGCAAAGCGCCATATTTACGGGGATATTTGCCGCCGACGAGCGAGTGAAAAACGCCGTAACCGCACTCTCTCTAACGCAAGTCATAACAAGCGGATATGGGTTTTTCTTGGTAACTACAAACACCATCGCAGGGTAGACGACGAAGGATACGAAAGCCATGGAGCCTACTAGAACTAGGATCAGTTTTAGGTAGCCCGCAAGCGCTTCAAAGCCCGTCTCGTGGATGCTGATAGTAACTAAGCCAAAGATACCAAACGGCGCAAGGCGGATGATAAATCTAACGATTTTAGTCACGCCGTCGCTAACGTCTTGGAATACTTTTTTGGTTTCTTGCGTGCAAAATCTCATCGCGATACCGCCGCCAACAGCCCAAGTGATGATACCGATGTAGTTGCCGCTAGATAGCGCGTTGATAGGGTTTTGAACCATTTTAAAGATAAGGTCTTTTAGGACGTCGACGATGCCCTGCGGAGCGCTCATATTTGCGCTCTCGACGCCTTTTAGCACGAGCTCCATCGGGAAAAGAAAGCTTGCTACGACCGCAACTACGGCAGCCAAAAATGTGCCGACTAGGTAGAGCGTAATTACCTTTTGCATGCCTTTTGCGTGGCCGAATTCTTTTACGATGATAGATGTCGCAACTAGTACGAAAACCAGGATAGGCGCGATAGCTTTAAGCGCTCCAACAAATAGATTTCCCAAAACGGCGATAGAGTTTGCTACCGAATTTGCCGTGTCCGTTAGCCCCTTTTTAGCCGCGGCTAGCTGCGCTGCGTCGCTCACGCCTTTTGCGATTAGTTCGTTATAAGGAGCCGCCTGATAGTGCGTCCAAAAGCCGATAACGGCGCCTAGAGCTAGGCCGATTAAAATTTGAACGATCAAATTTCCGTCGGCGAACCTTTTTGCCAGTTTGCTAAACATTCTAGTGTCCTTGCCTTAAAATTTAATATTAGTTTAGGATTATAGCCGAATTTACGCGGAATTTACAAGCTTTGAGCGAGATTAATTTGAATTTTATTATGAAATGTTACAATTGCGAGATTAATTTTCATAAAGGAAAAGTATGTATTTATTTACTTCAGAGGTTGTGAGCCCGGGTCACCCGGATAAATGCGCCGACATCATCGCCGACAGCATCGTAGATACGATCTTGATGCAAGATCCAAACGGCCGCGTCGCTAGCGAAGTTTTCGTCGCGGGTAAAAACATTATAATAGGCGGCGAGATAAACTCTAAGGTCAAGCTAAGTTTTAAAGACTACGAGGCGATCGTTAAAAACGCATTGGCAAAAATCGGCTACGACGGCAAGTCTAAATTTACTAAAGAGCAGTGCCTGCATCCCGACGACATCGAGATAAAAGTCTGCGTAAATCAGCAAAGCGCTGATATAAATCAAGGCGTCGATCAAGAAGGCGGCGAGATAGGCGCCGGAGATCAAGGCATAATGTTTGGCTTTGCTAGCTGCGAAGCAAACGAGTATATGCCAGCAGCCATAACCTACGCTAGGATACTTTGCGATAAGGTTTATAAATTTGCCAAAGCTAATCCCGATAAACTGGGCGTCGATATCAAAACTCAGGTTACCGTAGACTACGGCACGAAGGATAACTTTGAAAACTGCAAACCTCAAAGCATCCACACTATCGTCGTTTCGGCTCCTTGCGTCGAGACGATGAAGATAGAGGAGCTGCGCGCCCTAGTGCAAACTCTCATCGACGACGCGGGCTTGCCAAAGGGCCTTTACGATAAAAGCAAAACGCTAATCTACATCAACCCGACCGGCCGCTACGTAAATCACAGCTCGCTTCACGACAGCGGACTAACGGGCCGCAAGCTCATCGTAGATAGCTTTGGCGGATATAGCCCGATAGGCGGCGGTGCGCAAAGCAGCAAGGACTACACGAAAGTCGATCGCAGCGGTCTTTACGCAGCGCGCTGGATAGCTAAAAACATCGTCGCGGCAGGCCTTGCTAAAAAATGTATCGTCCAGCTAAGCTACGCTATCGGTATGGCAAAGCCTACCTCTGTGAGCGTCGATACGATGGGCACGCAGATCGCGGGCGTAAACGACGATATGCTATCAAATTTCGTTAGCGAAAACTTCGCTCTCACTCCGCGCTGGATAACAAATAAATTTGGCCTGGACAAACCTGGCAAGGATACGTTTTTATATGCTAAAGTAGCAGCCAAAGGTCAAGTCGGAAACGCCAAATATCCGTGGGAAAAGCTTGACGCCGTGGATACTTTTAAAGCTTTGATTAAATAAATCCTCAAGCCCGCTAAATTTAATGCGGGCTTAAATTTACCATCAAATTTAAGGCTTCGTATGAAATTTTGCCCCGCTTTATGTCTTAAATTTTACTTCAAAAACCGCTCGGCAAAATTTAAAGAGAGTTAAAATGCAAACGGCAACAAGCCAAAACGGCAAAAACAAAACGCTCGGATTCGTTTTGCTCGGGCTTTGCGCTTTTTATTTTCTTTGCGCGCTAGGCATTTTTGTATTGCCTTTTGACGTGCTAGCTCGCTCGTCTTTGGCTAGAGATTTCGTGGAAGCTATGCTTAAAATTTACTCGGCCGTTGAGAGAGCCTTTTCTCATACAGATTTTACGCAAAAGGCCGCGTTTTATATCGCTTATATGGGGGTTGTTAAGGTCGTCATGCTTGTCGGTTTCGTCGCGGCTTGCTTGCTGTGCGGCAGTAAAGAAAATAAAGCTCGCGTAATGAAACAAGCAAGAAAAGAAAATCCGGTAGTGGGATTTTTCGTTTCATTTTGCGGTATTTTGTGGGCTGGTTTTTTGATAAATAGGGATTTTGCAGGTTATTATATCGGATATCGTAAGCCGAGAAATTCACCTGAATACGAATGGGTGTTGAAAGCTCCCGGCGAGCTGTTTTGGCAGATGTGTATTGATTTTATGTTTGTAGTTTTTGTTGCAGTTTGTATATTTTACATGGCATTGCAAATTTGGTTGCTATTTCGCAAGCGTAAAAACGCCTAAATTTAGCAAATTTATCTGAAAAATTTATCGAGCAAGCCTTGCTTTGGCGTGATTATCTCAGACGGCGAGCCGTTTACGCTGTGATAGATGGCTTTGCCGTATTTCGTCGCGTAGTATCTGAGTAAAATGCGCTGTAAATTTGGCTCGGTGCTAGGCACAAACCAGCCGTTATTGGTCACTGCGATCATGACGTCGAATTCTCCCGCAAATAGCTCGTCCCTAGTCGCTTCGTAGCAGATCGCGTTTCTGATTTTTACGCCATCTATCTCGTAGTCGCTAGGAGCGCTTGCGGTCTCAAAATCCTTCGCGCCGCCGAAAAATATCTTATTTATCAAATCTCTTGCAAACGCCGGTAGCGGGATCTCCTCACCAAAGGGCACGAGGATAAATTTATCCATCCGCCGCATCTTGCCGCGGTCAAAGAAAAACGCCGAGTTGTAGTTGGTGCCGTTTTCGCGAGCTAGTGCGCCCGCGACGATAGCGATCTTTTGCGATTTTTCCAGCAACTCGGCGATGAGATTTCGCTCGTGCGTCATATAGACGGGAAAGGCGCTCTCGGGCAAAATAACCGCCCTAAATCCGGCGTTTATCGCCTCGTCTATGATGTCTAAATTTTGATTTATAAACTCGTTTTTTAGCTGTTTGGCCCACTTTAGCTCTTGCGCGACTTCGGTGTTTGCGAGCTTTACTTCAAAAGGCAGAGTTTTAAAATTTGGCGTACCATACTGCACCGCGCAGGCTAAAAGCGCAGCAAAAGCGATAAATTTAAGGCGGTTTTTAACGTAAAATAGGCACAAAATCGCGGCGAAAATAAACGCAATGGCGAGTAAATTCGGCGCAAAAATGCCCGGCACAAAAACGGCTTCTAAATTTAGCCAGTTAAAGCCGAATGGATGGATGTTTGAAACCAAGATAAGCAGCAAAGCCTTTAGCCAAATTTGAGCCGGGATGCCCGCTATCAAAAAAAGCGCGCCGTAGATGATCCCGATAGCTAAAATCTCAAGCGGGATGAGGTAGCTAAGCTCGTAATAAACGAGGCTAAAGCTGATCCAGTAAAACCAAATGATCCCGATAAAAAATCCCGTCCAAAAAAAGCCGCGGCGGTCAAATTTAAGTAGCAAATAAAAGCCCGCGATCGCAAAAAACGGTGAGATGAAATTTAAAATTTCGCCGCCTAAAACATCAACTAGTATAAAATTTGAGATTAAAATCGCGCCAACAAAGGCTTTTATTATAATTTTAGTGCTAAAATAAGGGCTTAAAATTTTTTTTATCAAGGAACCCCATGCAAGAAGGAAATTTCGTAGCTTCATTACTGCCTCTAGTCGTGCTTTTCGCGATATTTTATTTTTTGGTTATCAGACCGCAGCAAAAACAGCAAAAGGCTCATGCCGCGATGATAGCCGCACTCGAAAAGGGCGACAAGATCATAACTAGCGGCGGGCTAATCTGCGAGGTGATAAAACCGGAGGATGATTTTATCAGAGTTAAGCTTAACGACGACGTAATCGTGCGCGTTTCACGCGAATTTATCGCGAGAAAAATAGAAAAAACAGAGACGAAAGCAAATGCGTAACGGCAAAATAACGTATAGGCTAATTATCTTTGCTTTGGCTTTGATTTTGGGCATTATATTTTCCGCGCCGTCTTTTACGGACAAGCTAGGCGGGTCTAAAATCAGTCTAGGACTTGACTTGCAGGGCGGACTTCATATGCTTCTTGGCGTTGAGACCGAGGAGGCCGTGCACTCAAAGATCAAATCTATAGCCGCTAGCGTGAACTATTTTGCGAAAAAAGAGGACGTTTTAATCGATAGCTTTAAGATCCGCGAAGACAAGGTGGACTTTGAGCTACTCGACGCGGACGAAGCCGCTAAAATCGACGGCATGCTAAAAGATATTAAGGGTCTTAACGTACAAAAAGACGGACTAAAATACTCTATCGGCTTAACCGACGCCGAGAAGGCCGAAACTATCGAATACGCGATAAATCAAGCGGTCGAAACTATCAGAAACCGTCTCGATCAGTTCGGTCTAGCAGAGCCTACGGTAGCAAGACAGGGCAAGGATAATATCCTAGTCGAGCTTCCCGGTATCAAAACGGCAGCCGATGAGCAGCGCGCACGCGATCTCATCGCAAAAGCCGCGCACCTCCAGCTAATGGCCGTCGATGAAAAGCGCCAGTCGCAGGCAAACTCGATGAGCGAGGCTGAGGCTGAGAGCTACGGCGACATCATCTATCCAGACGTCAAAAACGAACAGATAAAATACGTCGTAAAAAATATCCCCGTCCTTGACGGAGCGATGCTAACGGACGCTAGAGTGGCCTTTGATCAGCGCACGAACGCGCCTATCATCAGCTTTACTCTAAACGCCGAGGGAGCTAGAATTTTTGGCGATTTTACCGGCGCAAACGTAGGTAAGCGCCTAGCTATCGTGCTTGACGGCAAGGTGTACTCGGCTCCGTCGATAAACGAGCGAATCGGCGGCGGAAGCGGTCAGATAAGTGGCGGGTTTAGCGTAGAGGAGGCTCATGACGTAGCTATTGCGCTTAGAAGCGGCGCTCTTTTGGCTCCGGTAAAAATGCTAGAAAAGCGAAGCGTAGGACCAAGTCTGGGTGCTGATAGTATAAGACAATCTATGATCGCGCTTGCGTCGGCTTCGGTTTTGGTTGTGCTGTTTATGATAGCTTATTACGGTTTTAGCGGCATTTTGGCAAATATCGCGCTTGTCGCAAATATCTTGATACTAGTCGCCGTGATGGCGATGTTCGGTGCGGCTCTAACGCTACCGGGAATGGCCGGTATAGTGCTAACCATCGGTATGGCAGTCGATGCCAACGTCATCATAAACGAGCGTATCAGAGAGCTGCTGCGCGACGGAGCTAGTATCGCAACGAGCGTGAAAAAGGGCTATGAAAACGCGATGAGCGCGATCATAGACGCAAATTTGACTACACTTATTACCTCGGTCGTGCTTTACGCCTACGGTACTGGACCAGTTAAGGGCTTTGCCGTGACGATGGGCATAGGTATCATCGCTTCGATGATAACGGCGATCTTGGGTACTCACGGTATGTTTGATACGATTATAAATAAAATAGAAAAAAGCGGCAACACGCGGTTTTGGTTCGGTTATAAAAGGGTATAAATGCAATTTTTCTCAAAGGCACATGTTTATGATTTTATGAGCAAGCGCTACATCGCGCTCGCCGTCTCTGCCGTGCTGTTTTTCGGTTCGCTTTTTTTGATGGCGACGAAAGGCTTTAACTACGGCATCGATTTTTCGGGCGGTACGCTCATCCAGGTGAAATACGATAGCGCAGTCTCGCTAGATAAAATTCGCGCGGCTTTAGCAAAAGACGAAGCCTATAAAAACGCGAGCGTTACGGAGTTTGGCTCAGCCGAAGAGGTTACGATTAGATTTTCGGGAGCAAACTCAAATTTGGGTAGCGACGTCGGAGCTAGCGTAGCCGAGCTTTTAAAAGATACGGGCAAATTTGAGATCCGCCGTACTGACGTGGTCGGGCCTAAAGTCGGCGACGAGCTACGCGAAAAGGGTGTGATGGCGCTTGCAATCTCGCTTGTTGGTATTTTGATCTATATCGCGTTTAGATTTGAGTGGAGATTTGCGATGGCGGCGGTGGCCTCGGAGATTCACGACGTCGTGATTACGATGGGAGCTATCAGTCTTTTTGCTATCGACGTAAATTTAGACACTCTCGCGGCGATCCTTACGGTCGTGGGCTACTCGCTAAATGATACGATCATCGTCTTTGACCGTATCAGAGAAAATATCAAAAGCAGCAAGAGCACGCATCTTGATACGATAATAAACGAATCAGTCTCTGCGACGCTAACTAGAACGATACTCACCTCGGGCACCACGCTCATCACGGTCGTCGTGCTATTTTTGTTCGGCGGAGATATGATACACGGATTTTCTTTGGCGCTGATAGTGGGCATAGTCATCGGTACGCTTAGCTCGATATTCGTCGCTGCGCCTATGCTTTTGTGGTTTAAATTTAGCGTGGAGAAATACCGCGCCATGGAAGCGGAAAAGGCGCGCGTACAAAGAGAAAAAGACAAGCAACGCGCGATGTTTGAAAAAGGCACTATATAAGGAGAAGCGATGAACTGGGGCAAGGTTGTTTATATATTTTTCGCGCTTATGAGCCTGACGACGACGGCGGGGTTTTTATACGATAAAAACGAGATTGCGCTATTTGTGGCGGCGAGCGTAAACGTGATCTCGACGCTGCTAAAAATAGGCGTAAAAAACGTCTTTGCCGCCGAGCTTTTTGCTAGCTCGCTAGTGGCTGATTTGCACCTTATTCCGGCTTTTGTGCTACTTCAGGTAAACGGCAACGCGCATATGGCGTATTCGCTAGCGATCGGCGCCGCGATAGCAAACGTCTTTTCTTTGGCGCTTGTTCTGGTCGAGTCCGGTAAGACGCAAGAAGAATTTTAGGAGTAAAAATGAGTGAAATTTTAAAATACGAGCCGGCGAAAATAGAAAAAAAATGGCAAGAAATTTGGAGTAAAAACGGCGAATTTGAGCCCAAAGACGACTATAGCCTGCCTAAAAAATATATCCTAAGCATGTTTCCGTATCCTAGCGGACGCATCCATATGGGACACGTGAGAAACTATACCATCGGCGACGCCTTGGCTCGCTACTACCGCAAGCGCGGCTACAACGTCCTTCATCCGATCGGCTTTGATAGCTTTGGTATGCCTGCGGAAAATGCGGCGATAAAGCACAAGATCCATCCTAAAATTTGGACTTATGAAAATATAGATTACATGCGCGGCGAGCTTGAGACGCTGGGGCTTAGCTTTTCTAAAAAGCGAGAGTTTGCGACATCTGATCCGCTTTATACTAAATTTGAGCAAGAATTTTTCATCAAAATGTACGAAAAAGGGCTGGTTTACCGCAAAAGCGCGGTCGTAAACTGGTGCGAATACGACCAAACCGTACTTGCTAACGAGCAGGTCGAGGACGGATGCTGCTGGAGATGCGGAAATGCCGTCATCCAGCGCGAGTTGCCGGGCTACTATCTAAAGATCACCGATTACGCGCAGGAGCTGCTAGACGATCTAAAGCGCCTTGAAGGTAAATGGCCGTCTCAAGTGCTCACGATGCAGGAAAACTGGATCGGCAAGAGCTTTGGCTTGGAGTTTAAATTTGAGCTTGACGAGGAGTCGAAGCAAATTTTAGAGGGTGGCGAGCCAATAGACGGTTTTGAGGTATTTACCACGCGCCCTGATACGATTTACGGCGTTAGCTATGCGGCTTTAGCGCCTGAGCACAGGATCGTAAAAAGACTGCTTAACGCAGGCAAATTAGAGCCGCAAAAAGCGGAAAAAATCAGAAAAATTTTAAACCAAAGCCCGCGCGAACGCCAAGCTAGCGAAAAAGACGGACTGTATCTAGGCATAAACGTCTTACACCCGCTAACCGGAGAAAAAGTACCGGTTTGGGTAGCCAATTTTGTCCTGGCAGACTACGGTAGCGGCGCGGTTATGGCGGTACCGGCTCACGATGAGCGCGACTATGAGTTTGCGAGTAAATTTGACCTGCCTATAAAATGGGTAGTTAAACCTGCGCAGGGCGAATTTGAGGGCGGCAAGGCGCTAACAGAATACGGAATATCTATAAATTCGCCGCTCATAAACGGTCTTGGCAGCGAAGAGGCAAAACTAAAAATAATAGAAAAATTTGAAGCGGACAAGATCGGCAAACGCGTCGTAAATTTTAAAATCCGCGACTGGGGTATCTCTAGACAGCGCTACTGGGGCGCTCCGATACCGATGGTGCACTGCAAGCACTGCGGCGTCGTGCCTGAAAAGATCGAAAATCTGCCAGTGACGCTACCTGATGACGTGCAGATAACAGGCGAGGGAAATCCGCTCGATAAACACGAGAGCTGGAAACACGTCAAATGCCCAAAATGCGGCGGCGAGGCCGTTCGCGAGACCGATACGATGGATACGTTTTTTGAGAGTAGCTGGTATTTCGCTAGATACGCCAGCGACGAAAAAACGTGGCAGGATCGCGCGTTTGATGCTAAAAGCGTGAATTATTGGATGAATGTGGATCAGTACATCGGCGGTATCGAGCACGCGATCTTGCACCTGCTTTACGCGAGATTTTTCCAAAAGGCTTTGCGAGATCTAGGCTACCTCAGAGACGACGAGCCGTTTGAGCGACTACTCACTCAAGGCATGGTGCTAAAAGACGGCAAAAAAATGAGCAAAAGCAAGGGCAACGTGGTTGATCCAGACGACATCATCAGCAAATACGGCGCCGATACGGCGAGGCTTTTTATCCTATTTGCCGCACCTCCGCAAAAGGAGCTTGAGTGGAACGATAGCGCGGTCGAGGGCGCATTTAGATTTTTAAATCGCTTGTACGAACGAAGCTCGGGCGTAAAAAGATGCATGCAAATCCCGCAGATAGCGCACGCAAATTTGAGTAAAGAAGAAAAATACGCACGTATGAAGGTTTACGAGGCGCTTAAAAAATCAAACGACGTTTATGAGGAAAATTTTACCTTTAATACCCTAATTGCTGCTTGTATGGAGGCTCTAAATGCCGTAAACGCACAGGACAATCAGGACGTAACGACGGAAGCGTTTTTTATCATCTTAAATTTGCTCGAGCCCATCGTGCCGCATGTCGCAAACGAGCTTAGCGAGCAGCTATTTGGCAGGGTGAATTTTACGAAAATAGAAATTTTAGACGAGGTTTTTGAAAAAGATAGCTTAAATTTGGCTATCACCGTTAACGGCAAAAGGCGCGGCGAATTTGAAGCGCCAAGCAGCGCGAGCGATGACGAGGTTTTGGCTCTAGCTAGACAAAGTGCGGCTAAATGGCTAGAAGGAAAAGAAATAATCAAACAAATTTACGTGAACGGCAAACTCGTAAATTTCGTAATAAAAGGCTAAATCGTGAAGATAAAATTTTTACTACTTTTGGCGACTTTCATCTTGGTTGGATGCGGCTATAAGCCCGTCTCAAAGATCACGAACGACATAATGGGCGACCGTGTATACGTAAACGTATTGATAAGCAAAGAAGAGCCTAAAAACAGCGTTTGGATCAAAGATAGCGTACTAGAGGGTATCGTAACAAGGCTGGGCAAACGCATAAGCTACGATAAAAACGAGCCAACCACCATAACCGTCTCGATCAAATCGCTTAACTATCAAGCGCTATTATATGATGAAAACGGCTATGTGACGTCGTATAAAGCGATACTAACGCTAAATTTCGACACTAAGTTAAAAGGCGGCAAAACGCTATCGGTGACGACTTCGGGCGAGCACGACTTTACCGTTTCTCAAAAGGTAAGAGATACTAGATTCGCAGACGGCGTCATCAGCGAAGGCGAGAAATTTAACGCCATAAAAGAGGCTTCGCAAGAGGCTTTCGACGAGTATATCGCCGTACTTGCGGTAAAAGGGCTGAAAAATGGCGACTAGCGTCAGCCAAGTCATAAAAGAATCGATTCAGACTATGAAAGAGCGCGGGCTCATGCTAACTCCGGATAACTACGCCGAGGTTTTTTGCGAGATAGCGAAAAAAAACGGCGTTATAGTGCCTGATTGCCAGAAGCTTGAAAAATACTCGGCTCGTCTGAATGACGAGCTTAAGGCGCAGCTAAAACAAAAAAACGTAAGAAACTTGGACGAGCTTTTTGCTTTTATGGCGGCTAGGCTAAATTCGCCCGGCCTTGCCGAGTATCCAAAACTAATAAATGCGCTCGTAGCTATGAATAAAAAGGTTTTTCAAGCCGTAGCTTCGCTACATAATAAAAATGCTAAAAATTTAGCCGAAGCTAGCTCCGAAGCTCTAAATAGAAGACTAGATGCGCAAGCCATAGATAGAATAAAAGACAAATGGTTTGATTTTTTGACCGATTACGACGATGGTTTTTTGAAAAGATTGGGCGTTTACGGCGTTAAAAATTTTAGCGACTTAAAAGATATCGTTGCTGAGCTTGAGGATGTTTTGACGAAAGAGCAGGCTTGCGAAAAACTAGTTCCGCTCGTATCGGATATGCTAAGGCCTTCTATTACCGATAAAATCGACGGCGAGATAGAAAAAGTAAATAAAATTTTAAAAAGCGATCCAAAGCTTTTAGAAGATTTCTCGGTTAGAAAAAATATAGAAAATTTGACCAAAAAGCGTATCGAGCTTGATAGGGCCGAGGTTTCTACGAAAGTCGGATCGCTAGATAAGGTTTTGGACGGCATAAACGAGCAAATAGCAAGCCTAATCAGCAGTTCTTCTAAAAGTTCAAGCCAGATGCAGTTTATCAAAAACGATCTAAATTCGATAAATTTAAACGAAGATAGTTTTGAGGGGATCAGAGATAAATTAAAAAATATCGCCGATACCTTGGATGTCGAGGTTAAGCAATTAGGCGAGCAGATGCTAAGCGACCAGCAAACTATACAAGAACTACAAGCAAAAGTTAGCAGGCTAGAAGTAGAGTTAGAAAGCGCGAAAGCCGAGAGCAAAGAGGATTTTTTAACTAAAACCGCGACAAAAAAAGCACTAATGGAAGAGCTTGGGCGTTTAGAGATTGATTTTTTACAACAAAATGCCGACTATGCCGTGTGTTTTTTTGACATAGATCATTTTAAAAATATAAACGATATATACGGGCACGACGCCGGCGACGTAATAATAGCAAGCGTAGGAAAAACTCTTAGGGGTAACTCTAGGGAAGTTGATTTCGTAGCTAGATACGGCGGCGAGGAGTTTGTGGTTTTGTTGCCGGGGTTTGATATAGCACAGAGTATAGAGTTTGCGGACAAGGTGCGCGATGCGCTAAAAAACTCCAAATTTTTATACAAAGACGAGCGCATTAGCGTTACGGTGAGTTGCGGCGTTGCGATACGCAGCCAAAATCAAAGCCAAGCAGCCGTACTAGAAGCTTCGGATAAAATGCTATACCAGGCTAAGCAAAACGGCAGAGATCAGGTGATGCCTAAAATTTAATGAAACTAGAATATTTTTTAGAAAACAAACCCCTTTTTTATAAGGAAATCAACCGCGCGCGCATGCCAAATGCCTTTAAATTTGTGCAAGACGCGTTTAAAATCCCAAAAATCATCCATCTTATCGGCACGAACGGAAAGGGCAGCACTGGGCGATTTTTAGCGCAGATGCTTGCGCACGGCCATAGCGTCGGACACTATACGAGCCCGCATATTTTCGAGTTTCGCGAGAGATTTTGGATGAACGGCGCCGTAGCTAGCGCGGACGCGCTCGAGACGGCTCACGAGAAGCTGATTAAAATTTTGCCTGCCGAGGTCGCGCGCTCGCTTTCGTATTTCGAGTATGCGACGCTGCTTTGCGCTCCGCTTTTTGAGGGGTGCGACTTTTTCGTCTGCGAGGCGGGCGTAGGCGGCGAATTTGACGCTACGAACGTATTTGACAAGCGCCTTAGCCTCTTTACTCCGATCGGTTTTGACCACACGGCGCTGCTGGGCGATACGCTAGAGCAGATTGCGACGACTAAATTTAACGCGATGGCGGACGCTGCTTTGATGAACGACGACATGAACGAGCTTTGCGTCGGTATCGCGCGAAAAATCGCCGCTAAAAAGGGCGCAACGCTCAAATTTGCGTCCGAAAATTTAAGCAACGAGGATAAAAACGAGATTAAAATTTACGCGGAGAAATTCGGCTTGCCCGAGTTTTTGCGCTCAAATTTGGCCCTTAGCTCTTCGGCTTTTAGGGAGCTTGGGTTTAGCTTAAATTTGGCAAATTTAGGTGCGCTAGATCTTGGCGGACGTTGCGAAAAGATCGCGCCAAACGTAACGATCGACGTCGGGCACAATGAGATGGCGGCGCAAGCTCTAGCTAAAAAATTTGCGGGTAAAAAGCTAAATTTGATCTTTAACGCCTTTGCCGATAAGGACATAAAAGCCGTCCTAAAGGCGATCAAACCGATCGTTAAAAAAACTTACATCATCGAGTACGAGACGCCTGGTCGCGAGCTAGCAACAGCGCAGGTGAAAGAGGCTTTGCAGGAGCTTGGTATGGAGTTTGCGGACTTTACGGACGTGCGCGCGGACGAGGAGTATCTGGCGTTCGGGTCGTTTTACCTCGTGGAAGCCTTCTTAAAAAGGTACCGCGGTGCAAAGTGAGGTTTTTGAGTATTTTTTAAACGGAGGCGATGCGCAGCTGCTCGTCTGCGAGGATGACAAGGAGGCTATCGCGGCTCTTAGCGCGGCGGAATTTGCCGGGTTTAAGGCCTTTAGATTGCCTGATTTTAGGGCGCGCGAGGGCGATGATCTGCGTAGCTTTAGCGCCGAGCTTTTTGAGCTCTCCTCCGAGTTATCTAAATTTTACGAATTTAAGGGCAAAAAGGTCCTCATTAGCCCTGTTTGCACGGTGCTAAACAAACTTCCCGGCAAAAAACATCTACAAAAACTAACGCTAAATTTCGGCGACAAAATCGATCCTAGAGAGTTAGCCCAAAAGCTACTGCGCTTTGGCTACGAGGCGGTCGATATCGTAGAGAGCGAGGGCGAGTTTTGCGTTCGCGGCGAGATCATCGACATTTTTTGCGTCGGCGCGCAGGAGCCAAACCGCATTTTGCTATTTGACGACGAGATAGAGAGCATCAGGCACTACAGCACGCAAACGCAAATTTCAAACAAAACCGAGCTAAAAAGCGTTGAAATTTCGCCTTTTATCGCGGCTCTGGGCGAGGCTGAGTTTGAAAAAACGTCCGAAAAAATAAAAGATATGCAAACGGACGCGCTAATCAGCGACCTAAAGACGCTCGGATTTTGGGCGATAGATGGATTTATCGACTACACGCGCGAATTTAAAACGGTTTTAACGAAAAAATTTGACGGCTTTGAGCGGGATCTAGGCGAGGTGGCAAATTTGCCCGTCTTGCCCGCGGCTAAAGTTTATAAAGATTTAAGCGTAACTTTAAACGTCGATTTTTTCGAGCTAAATAAAAATAAAAAAATCAAGGTTTTAGCGCGCAACGTTGGTCTTTTTAACGCATTAAATTTGAGCGAATATCAAAACGTAGAGTTCGTGCAAACCGAAGCAGCGTTAAATTTGGTTTCACCAAGCGAGATCATCGTCTCGCTAAATAAATTTGAAAAGAAAAAACGCGCCAAAAAGCCAGGCCTAGTGATCGACGAGCTAAAAGCCGGCGACTACGTCGTGCACGAGGAGTACGGCATCGGCAAATTTACGGGGCTTGAAAAGCTAACCGTGCTAGGCAGGACGCGCGAGTTCGTCGTGATCGTTTATCAAAACGAAGACAAGCTGCTTTTGCCAGTCGAGCATCTAAATTTGATCGATAGATACGTCGCAAGTAGCGGCAGTATCGCGGTTTTAGACCGCCTGGGCAAGGCAAATTTCGCCAAGATAAAAGAAAAAGTTAGAGCCAAACTTTTCGTCATCGCGTCAAAAATTATTTCACTAGCCGCCCAGCGTGAGCTCATCCGCGGCGAGATCATCGCAAAAGATGATGCGGAGTATCTAAATTTCTTGCAAAACGCGGGCTTTGCCTACACGAGAGATCAGGAGCGCGCATCAAGCGACATCGCAAACGACCTAAAAAGCGGCAAGGTGATGGATAGGTTGCTTAGCGGCGACGTGGGATTCGGTAAAACCGAGGTTGCTATGAACGCGATATTTAAGTGCGTAAAATCGGGCTTTCAGGCGCTATTTTTCGTACCGACGACGCTTCTTAGCTCGCAACATTTTAAAAGCTTAAAAGAGAGGCTGGGCAAATTTGACGTTAGCGTCTTTAAACTCGATCGCTTCACGAGCGCAAAGGAAAAAGCGGCCGCGGTTAAGGCACTGGAGGCGGGGCAGCCTTGCGTTTGCGTTGGTACGCACTCGCTTTTATCGGTAAAGCCCTCAAATTTAGGCCTCATCATCATCGACGAGGAGCATAAATTCGGCGTCAAGCAAAAAGAAAAACTAAAAGAGATTTCAAGCGCCTCGCACGTGCTATCTATGAGCGCGACGCCGATACCGCGCAGCCTAAATATGGCGCTTTCAAGCGTCAAAGGCTACTCGGTGCTACAAACTCCGCCAAGCTCGCGCCTAGACGTGCGAACTAGCGTGCGCGAGTGGGACGAAAAGGCGGTAAAAGAGGCCATCATGCGCGAACTGCGCCGCGGCGGGCAAATTTTTTATATCCATAACCACATCGCCACGATGCCTCAGGCAAAAAAGCAAATTTTAGACATAATGCCAAATTTGCGCATCCTCACGCTACACTCCAAGATCGACGCCAAAACGACCGAAGAGGAGATGATGAAGTTTGAAAACGGCGAGTACGACGTGCTGCTAAGCACCAGCATCGTAGAAAGCGGCATACATCTACCAAACGTAAACACCATCATCATCGAGAGCGCGAATAAATTCGGCATTGCAGACCTGCATCAGCTGCGCGGACGCGTCGGCAGGAGCGACAAGCAGGCGTATTGTTACTTCCTCGTCGAGGACAAAAACGCTCTAAGCGCGGACGCTCTAAAACGCCTCGTTGCGCTTGAGAGCAACTCGTTTTTGGGCTCGGGCAGCGTGCTAGCCTATCACGATCTAGAAATCAGAGGCGGCGGCAATCTCGTCGGCGAAGCTCAAAGCGGCCATATCGAGGCAATCGGCTATTCGCTCTACATCAAAATGCTTGAAGAAGAGATAAATAAACTGCTAAATAAAGAGAGCTTTGAAAGTGCAAAAATCGATCTGAAACTTAGCATAAACGCGTTTTTAAATTCGGAGTTTATTGGCGAGGATAGATTGCGTCTGGAGCTATATAGGCGGCTTAGCAAGTGCAAAGAGGTGGCCGAGGTTTACGAGATAGAGGGCGAGATCGAGGATAGATTTGGCAAACCGGATATCTACACCAAGCAGTTTTTAAGCCTCATTATAATTAAAATTTTAGCGATAAAAGCGGGCTTTAAAGCTATCTCAAACGCCGAGCAAAATATCGTGTTAACCGCGCAAAACGGTGAGCAAACCAGGCTAAAATCAAAGAGTAAAGACGATGATGACGTGATAGAGGAGATCTTGATCTATCTTAGAAAACTAAACAAAGGACGGGCGGAAAAATGATAGACTGGAACACGACTGCCGCAGCGATTTATAGGCGTAAATTTGGCGCATTAAAAGGCGTGATAGACGTTGATTTCACGCAGCTTGAGGGGCTTATCGGGATCGAAAAGCAAAAAGAAGAGCTTGTAGAAAATACGCGAAATTTTTTAGAGGGCCAAGGTGCAAATCACGCGATACTGTGGGGCGCGCGAGGTTGCGGTAAAAGCAGCCTGGTTAAGGCCGTTTTTACTAAATTTTACCCGGAGGGCTTGCGTCTAATTGAGCTAAAAAACGACGAGCTGGAGATGATCCCCGAGATCATTTACGAGATCAGGGATAGCAGCTTTAAATTTATCGTTTTTTGCGACGATCTTAGCTTTGAGACTGGGGACAGGAGCTATAAATTTTTAAAACCCGTGCTTGAAGGCTCGATCGAAAAAGCGCCTAAAAACGTGCTGGTCTACGCTACTTCAAACCGCCGCCACCTGATCAGCGAACTAAAAAGCGACAACGAAGGCGCGAAGGTCGGCGAGACTGAGCTGCACTATAGCGACGCGGTCGAAGAAAAGATCGCGCTTAGCGATAGATTCGGGCTTTGGCTCAGCTTTTATCAGGGCAGTTTTGCCGACTATCTAAAGATCGTGGATTTTTACTTTAAAGATTTCGTGGGCGATAGAGCCATGCTTCACGAGCTGGCTAAACAATACGCCCAGCTTCGCGCTAGCCGCTCTGGACGCACCGCGAGGCAGTTTTATCTAAGCTATAAAGATAAAATTTGATGGCAAATTTAACTAGAGTGGGATTTGTCGGCGACATCGTCGGACGCGCGGGACGAAGCGCGGTGATGCAAAATTTGCCCAAATTTAAGCGCGAATTCGAGCTTGACTTTATCGTCGCAAACGCCGAAAACGCGAGCGGTGGCTTTGGCCTAACCGCAACCAACGCGCACGAGCTGCTAGACTGCGGCATCGACGTGATCACGGGCGGCAACCATAGCTTTGATAAAAAAGACGTGGTTGCGTTGATGGAGGCTCTACCTATCATCCGTCCGTATAATCACTTCGCGGGAACTGCGGGACGTGGAGCAATAAATTTGAACAAAGACGGCAAGAGCCTAAGCGTGGTAAATTTGATGGGGCACTACGGCTTGCCGCATACGAACAACGCCTTTTTAGAAGCCGAGTGTGCACTGGGCGAGTGCGAGAGCGAAAACATCCTCATAGACTTTCACGCCGAGGCCACGAGCGAGAAAAACGCGTTTTTTAGGCTATTCTGCGGTCGTGTGGGAGCCATAGCCGGCACTCACACGCACGTGGGCACCGATGATTTGCAAATAGTTAGCGGCACCGCGTACGTGAGCGACGTCGGGCTTAGCGGGGCGTTTGACGGCGTCATCGGCATGGACGCGGAAGCACCCGTAAAGAGCTTTTTAACGGGGCTCAAGCACTCGTTTAAGGTAAATGAAAAATGCAGGCGGATTTTTCAAATGGTCGTGTTTGAATTTGACGGCGGACACTGCACGGATGCCTTTAAGGTCCGCGTGATAGACGGAGTTAGCGAGCCTTTGGTGCAGCGAGCGGTCAAATTTGCATAAACGAGCGCAAATTTGAGCCGCGCAAGGCTAGCGACGGCTTTTACTCAAATTTAAGCGCGGCGGCGTTTTGGACGATAAATTTGAGCAAGAGCCGCACGCTAAATTTGCTAATAAACAAAGAAAAAAAGGAAAAACGATGGATAGCACGCAGCTTTTTTTGGCGCTAAAAAACGCGGGCGTAAAGGCTGATGCAGACGGCCCTCTGTGGTGGCCAAACGCAGGTACTTTCGAGGTCGTGGTCGGCGCCGTTTTGATACAAAATACCAACTGGAAAAACGCCGATAAAGCGCTAAACAATTTAAAAAACGCAAATTTGATGAGCCTGGAAGGTATCGTAAAAACGCCCACGGCCGAGCTTGCCTTGCTCATAAAACCTAGCGGCTTTTACAACACCAAAGCAAAACGCCTAAAAACGCTTTGCGAGGCGATTTTTAAAAAATTCGGCGATTTTGAAAATTTCAAAGAAAACGTTAGCCGCGAGTGGCTGCTTGGCGTCAAAGGCATCGGCGCGGAGACCTGCGACGCGGTGCTTTGCTACGCGTGCGGGCGCGAGGTGATGGTCGTAGATAGCTACGCTTTGCGGATTTTGAGCTTTTTGGGGTATGAGTTTGAAAGCTACGACGAGGCGCAGGAGTGGCTGGGGGCCGTAGATAGCGAGCGGATCTGCGAGGCGTACGGACGCGAGCTGGATATGAATGAAATTTACGCCAAATTTCACGGCAAGATAGTGGAGTTTTGTAAGGCGCACTTTAACGGCAAGAGGCTGGACGAAGCAGGCGAGGAGATACTAAAATCTATAAAATAGGAGCGAAGATGAAGATAAATTTTATAAATTTACAGGCCCAGTATCAAAGATACAAAAACGAAATCGACGAGCAGATCAAAGAGGTGTTAGATAGCTCGGTCTATATCGGCGGCAAGGTCGGCGAGCTAGAGGAAAATTTGGCTAAATTTAGCGGCGCAAAGCATGCTATAGCTTGCAGTAGCGGCACGGACGCGCTATTACTTGCCTTTATGGTGCTTGATATAAAGCCCGGCGATGAGGTCATCACGACGCCTTTTACCTTTATCGCGACGGCCGAGATGATAGCGTTTCTGGGCGCGAAGCCCGTGTTCGTCGATATCGACGAGAGGACGTATAACATCGATCCGAATTTGATCGAGGCAAAGATCACGCCAAAGACCAAGGCTATCGTGCCGGTGTCGCTTTTTGGGCAGGCGGCGGATATGGCGGCGATAAACGCTATCGCGCAAAAGCACGGCCTAACTGTTATCGAGGACGCCGCGCAAAGCTTTGGCGCGAGTCAAAACTGCGTAAAATCCTGCAACCTCTCGCGCATCGCTACGACCTCGTTTTTCCCGGCTAAGCCGCTTGGTTGCTACGGCGACGGCGGAGCGATATTTACCGACGACGACGCCCTAAACAAAAAGATACGCATCCTGCTAAATCACGGCCAGTCCGAGCGCTACATCCACAAATACATCGGTATAAACGGCAGACTCGACGCCATCCAGGCGGGCATTTTAAACGTCAAGCTAAAATACCTTGACGCCGAAATTGCAAAACGCCAAGAGATCGCGGCGAGATATACTGGCGAACTAAAGGGCGTCGTAGCGCCTTTCGTCGCGGAGGGCAACGTCTCGGCGTGGGCGCAGTACTGCATCCGCGTAAAAGATAGAGCGAAAATGCTAGAAATCTGCGCGCAAAAAGGCGTGCCGACGGGAGTTTATTACCCCGTGCCACTGCATTTGCAAGAGGTGTTTAAGGATCTTGGCTATAAGCTTGGGGATTTTGCCGTGAGTGAAGCGGTAGCGCACGATATAATGGCGCTACCGATGTCTGCGTTTGTAACCAAAGAGGAGCAAGACTATGTCATCGAGGTTATAAATAATGCTTAAATTTGCGCTCATAGGTCTTGGCGTCATGGGCAAAAACCACTATCGCGCGCTACAAAACGTCGCTGGCGTGCAGATAGCCGCTCTTTGCGATCCGTTTTGCAAGGAAAATTTCGCGCAAAAAATTTACTTGGGTCTTGACGAGATGCTAGAGAGCGAAAATTTAGACGCCGCCGTCATCGCTACGCCGACCTCGCTACATAAAGAAGCGGCGCTAAAATGCATGCAAAAGGGGCTAAATTTGCTCATCGAAAAACCCGTTTGCGCAAAAGCCGCGGATGCTCAAATTTTACTTGAGGAAGCTAAACGGCGAGATATAAAGGTAGCCGTCGGGCACGTCGAGCGCTTTAATCCCGCGATCGCAGCGCTAAAAAAAGAGCTAGCAAACAAGGAAATTTATAGCGTACAAATAACCAGAAATGCGCCCTTTCCGCAGCGAATCACGGACGTGGGGATACTGGCCGATCTAGCCGTGCACGATATCGATCTGATTAGATTTTTAAGCGGCAAAGAGATAAAAATCGCCGATATAAAAAGCTCGCGCAAAATACACGCCAAATTTGAAGACAACGCGGTTTTGTCGTTTGAGCTTGAGGGCGAGATAACGGCTCTCATCGCTACCAGCTGGCTCGCGCACAGACGCAAAAGGACGGTCGAGGTCGCGTGCAAAGGGGCGGTTTATGAGGCTGATTTACTAAATCAGAGTCTCGTTAAATTTAGCGAATTTGACGCAAGCGCGTGCAAAATGCAAAATATATTCGTAAAAAGAACCGATCCGCTAACAAGCGAACTGGAGGACTTCGTACGCTTATTAAGCGGCGGGCAAAGCACGGGAGCAAGTATAAAGGACAGCCTAAAAACGCTAAAAATCATAGAGAGCGCGAGCTAAATTTTAGGCTGAAATATAAAAGAAAATTTATTTTTGTATATTTT
>NZ_CALKTQ010000324.1 GCF_937997465.1 uncultured Campylobacter sp.
CAAATACCTGTAAAAAAAGCCAAATTTTAGATAGCTTTTGTAGCTCCTATCAGAAATCCTAGCGTTTATCAAAATGACGCGCGAGCCTTTAAATTTAGCCCAAAAAACAAGCCCCAGCCAAAGCTCGGCCTCAAAAATAACCGTTATTTTAGCAGGCTTTAGCCAAAACGGTAAAAATATCTCAAACGGTAAAAAGCGCGTATTTTGCGTGATCTTTTTCGCCTCGTCAAAGCCGGTTTTGGTTACGACCGAGACTGCGGCCGCGTCTTTAAATTTGCTAACTAGCGGCGCGATAGAACGCACCTCGCCAAAACTGCACGCGTGAAAATGCACGCGCGAGGCGTCAAATTTGGGATTTTTAAACAAAAAAAATCTAGCGGGGATTGAGGCTCTGTACTTTTTCTTAAAAGCTAAAATCGCAAGCGGTAAAGCCCCCAGGGCAAACGCCGCGAGGACTAAAACGTAATAAATTATTATCAAATTTAAAGGCTAGTTCGCCGCTTCTTTGTATAAAATTCGGCCGCAATGAGGGCAGGTCACGATGTCTTCGCCCTTGATGACGGCAGAATAAGTCTTGTCGTTTATCTGCATAAAGCAACCGTAGCAGGCCTGCTTTTTGACCGGCACGACGGCGGTGTTGTGCGCCCATTTGCGGATCTTCTCGTAAAATGTCAAGATTTTTTGATTCATCTCGCCCACTAGCTTATTTTTCTTAGCGTATATTTCATCTCTTTGCTGCTCGATAGCGCTGACTTCGGCCGAGATTTCACTCTCGATTTTTGTCAAATTTTCGCCAAGCTCCGCGGCCTTCGCCTCAAGCTCGCTTTTAAGCGCATTTTTGCTATCTATGATTTTTTCTAGTCTTTCGACCTCTTCGTTTGCGGCTTCTAGCTGCTCTTTAGCTAGCTCGTCTTCTAGCTGAAGCGCCTTTATCTCTTTTTCTGTTTTTGCAGCGCCGCTTTTTTTGGCGACGTCTTTTATTTTCGCGCTAAATTCGGCTATGTGCGCGTTGGTTTGAGATTTTTGATTTTTTAGCTCGGTCACGCTCGTGGTCGCATCCTCGATCTGTGCTAAAATTACCGCCTGCTCGTCTTTAGTCGCTTTTAAAACGCTTTGAACTTTCTCAAGGCGCGGAGTAAAATCGTCGATGTCTTTATCGATGCTTGAAAGCTCGACTAGCTGTTCTAAATATTTATTCATCTTTTTCCTTTAACTGTATGAAAACGGGTTTTTTGAGTTGGATATTATAGTAGGAATCGGCAAAATTTGCAAATATTTTGCAAGCGACTCCCCAAAATACCGCTCACTCTCAAAGTGTCCGATGTCTAGCATAGTAAGATTATTTTGCACGGCGCTCATGGCTTGATGGTACTTCAGATCCCCGGTTAAAAACAGGTCCGCTTTAACGATATCAATCAAATCACCGCCACTTCCCGTACAAAATGCAAGGCATTTTATAGGCGCATTATGATCAAATTTTCGCCCCTTACAAACCCTTAAATGGCTCAAATTTAGCTTTGTTTTTACCCTATCGCAAAGCTCGTCAAAGCTCAAATTTACGTCCGCATAAAGTACGAATCCATCGCGCTCCTTTGGCGTAAAGCCCAAAATTTCGCTTAGCACGTACTCATTTAGATGGCTTAGATCATAGTTCGTATGCATAGCGATTAAACTTAAATTTTTAGCCATCATTTTTGCGATTAGGCTACTTGGATATGTGTCAAAATTTAACGACTTTAGCCCCTTAAAAATCAGCGGATGATGCGCGATGATGAGCGAGTTTGGCTGCACCTCGTCTAAAAGCTTGTCATCGACGTCAAGGCTAAGGTAAACGCGCTCCACATCCGTCTCAAACGAGCCCACGAGCAGTCCGCTGTTATCCCACTCCTCTTGACTCGCAAACGGGCTAATCTCGTCTAAAATTTTATAAATTTCGCCGATTTTCATCAAATTTTATTCGCCCTTCGCGTCGTTTTGGGCGGCAGCGTCGATACTAGCTTTATACGTCAGCGCGCACTCTTTGGCTAGCTCGCGGATTTTTAGGATGTAGTCTTGTCTTTGCGTTACACTGATCGCTCCGCGCGCGTCAAGAACGTTAAACGTATGCGCTGCAAGCATGCAATAATCATACGCCGGTAGCGAAATTTTAGCCTCCAAGCAGCGTTTACACTCGCCGAATGCATTTTCAAACTGGCGAAACAGCATATCTACATCGGCGATTTCAAAGTTATATTTGCTCCACTCAAATTCACCCTGCTTATGCACGTCGGCGTAGGTAACGATGTTGCCGCCCCTATCGTCCCAAACGATGTCGTAGACACTATTTACGTCTTGTAGATACATAGCTAAGCGCTCGAGGCCGTAGGTGATCTCGGCAGAAACCAGCTCGCATGCGATGCCGCCTACTTGCTGAAAATACGTAAACTGCGTCACCTCCATGCCGTCTAGCCAGACCTCCCAGCCTAGCCCCCAAGCGCCCAGCGTCGGGCTCTCCCAGTTATCCTCGACGAAGCGAATGTCATGATTTTTCAAATTTAACCCGAGCTTTTCGAGGCTTTTTAGATAAAGCTCCTGTATATTTTCGGGGCTCGGTTTAATGAGCACCTGAAACTGATAATAAGCGCCTAGGCGGTTTGGGTTTTCGCCGTATCTACCATCGGTCGGACGGCGAGACGGGGCTACGTAGGCAGTCGCCCACGGCTTTGGTCCGAGGCTCCTTAAAAATGTCGCCTGATGATAGGTGCCAGCACCCGCAGGCATATCGTATGGTTGCAGTATCACGCAACCCTGCTCGCGCCAGTAGTTTTGTAACGTCAAAATAATCTCTGAAAACGTCATTTTTCTTCCTTTTTAAAATTTATTTTAGATAATGTATAACCGCGCCCGGCCCCAAAGGTAGGTCAAAAGCATACCAAACCGACATCAGCACCGCCCACGAGAGTAAAAATGCGACCGTATAAGGCAGCATGATCGAGACTACCGAGCCGATTTTCAGCCCCCTGTCGTAGCGCTGCATAAACGCCACTATCAGCACGAAAAACGGCATCAAAGGCGTGATGATATTTGTCGTCGAGTCGCCTATCCTAAACGCAGCCTGCGTTAGCTCGGGCGAGAGGCCTAGATTCATAAACATCGGCACGAAAATAGGCGCCATCATGGCCCATTTGGCCGAATCCACGGCGATAAATAAATTTATAAATGCAATCACAACTATAAAAACGATAATGAGGCTAAGCCCTGTTAAGCCAATATCTTTTAAGAAAACCGAGCCTTTTATCGATAGCACCAGCCCGATGTTTGAGGCGTTAAAGAGATATGTAAACTGAGCCGCAAAAAATATCAAAACTAAAAATCCCGATAGCTCGGCGACGGCTTGCTCCATAAATTTGACCGCGTCGCCGCTGTTTTTTATCGTCCCGGCTCCTGCGCCGTATGCTGCGCCCGCTACTATAAAAAATAGCATCATAAAAATGATGATAGAGTGCATGAAAACGGACTTCGTAAAGCTCTCGCCCTCTTTTGCACCAAAGAGCGAATTTGACGGTAAAAGCGCCGCCAACAAAAGGACCGAGAAAACAACCGTCGCGATGAGTGCAAATTTTAGCCCGCGTTTTTGCTCCGCGCTGATCTGGTCGCGCTCGCTTAAATTTAACGCGCCCTCAAAGCTAAATTTACCCAGCCTAGGCTCGACGATCCTATCGGTCACGAAAGAGCCCACGATCACGATCAAAAAGGTAGAAGCTATCATAAAGTACCAATTTGCCGTAGCCAAAACGACATAGTCGGGATTTAGCACGCTAGCTGCCTGCGTAGAAAACGCCGCAAACATCGGATCGTTCGTGCCGATTAGCAGATTTGCCGACCAGCCA
>NZ_CALKTQ010000325.1 GCF_937997465.1 uncultured Campylobacter sp.
ATCAGAAACTATTGAAATTGATAAGAGAAAATCCGCTTAAGTTTAATTGAGCCAAATTTTTTACTCTCAATTACTCTAAAATACCCCAAGGAACCATAGGGTATTAAAAATTTTTCAAAAACTATCCAAAAACCGCTTAAAACGATAAAAGTAAATGAAAAGTACATATAATTAGTTATGTAAGAACTTAGCAGAAGGAGAAAAATAATATGCTTAATGAATTATATAACGACCTAGAGTACAAAACGCTTCTTGAACACATATCTAGCCAATATAAAGGAAATGTGGTTTTAGACAGAAAGCAAACCGCAGCGGTTCTTGGCATTGGTATATTCACTCTTGATCTTCGTATATCGCAGGGTAGGGATATTCCTCGCTATATCAAAATGGGAGATGCAAAGAATTCTCGCATAGCGTTTGCGATAACGGATATTGCAGTTTATATTTTTCAAAAAAGGGTTAAAACATGCTCTTAATTTCTATAGTAGATAATAAAGAAAAGGATCAAAAATGAGTAATGCCCTTCAAATAGGCGGACACAACCTAGTGCTTTGTGTAAGAAGCGAATTCTTGACGCTCAAAAAGGCTATTATAAGGTATGAGCACAATGTTAGAGAGGCTAAGCATGCCTCTAAGATCGGATATCTTAGAGGCAACAGCCGCAATAATAGATACCTAGTGCTTAGCGAATATAACGATAACGGCAATATGCGAGAGATGCCTAGTGGTGATAGGGAATTTAACGACAGAAAGTATATAAAAGCACTCTTGAAAAAATACCACGAAAAAATGAAAGCCGACTACGAAGCCCAATCAAAAACATATAAAAACGGTAGAGTAGTAAAGAATCATTGGCGAGAAAACATGGTAGGATTTTCAGAGATAGTTATTAGCTTTGGTACTCAAAGGTCAAAAGAACCCAAAGAAGGTTTAAACCAAACCGAGACAAATTTTATCAACGCTCAGGTTTCGCTTGATAGAGTTAGAAGATTCGCAAACGATTATTGCGCTAAATACGGCGTAAAGTGTCTGCTAATCGCTGAACATAACGACGAAAAGACCAAACATTATCAGCTTATTTTTACGAATTACCAATTTGAAAACCATAAAAACATTAGATTTAATGGTAAAGGAGTAACGAAAGACTTTGGCAGAAGTATGCAAGAAATGGGCGGTATGGCATTTGACGGCATCGCCCTAAGAGGCGAAATAGGTAGCAAGGCAAGACATAAAAATCTAAAGCAAATGCACAAAGATGAAAAAAGAGTTTAACGACAAGCAAGATCTAAAAAAGAAAATAAAGCGACTCATAGTTGAGAAAGCAAATAAGTATATAAAAAAGGAAAAACCCATGTTCGGCAAAGAATATTTTAGAATAGAAGCCCAGGACGATAAAGTCTTCGTAGAATACCTTACGAATTTGGTTTTAGAGCAAATGCAAAACAGTATAAGCATAATTACGGATAGCGAATTAAAGCAAAAAGTAGAGGAACTAACCAGGCAACTTTTAAACAAAGGTGAAGTGATAGCAAAAAATAATAAACTAGAGCAATCTAACGAAGAGCTAATCCAAGAGAATAAAAAGCTAAAAGAGATTAACGCGAACCTAAACAATCAAGACAATATTATAAAAGATAGAAATTTGCAAATAAGCAATCTCTCAGCCGAGCTAATTCAAAAAGAAGATGAAAACAATAAGCTAAAAAGCAGATTAGAAAATATTGAAGCTGACGTAGCGCAAATAGACGGACTGAAACAAAAAGCCGATCAAAGCGATGCCCTGCAAAGCAAGCTTAAAAAAGCTAATGCAGATCTAGAAAGCAAAGAAAAAACAAATCAGTCTTTAAAACAAAGAAACGAAGAGCTGGAGAAGTCGCTAAGTAATGAGAATACCTTAAAGGAAGATAATGATAGTAAACGACTACAAATCGTTAAACTACAAACTTCTATAAATGGCAAAGATCAAAGAATATCCGAGCTGGAAGAAGAAGTAAAAAACAAAGACGAAACGATAGAAAATTTACAGGATAAGTTATCTATATTAGAAAGCTTTAAAACGAAGGTTATTAATTTTATCTCAAAAATAAGCAATTTAATACCGAATTTTAGTAAACTGCTGGATGACGAGCCTAGAGAAATAAAAAAATGAAATAAAAAGCAAAATAGTCGGCAAAGATAGTATAGGGATAGGCTTTTAGTTGGATTGGTTTTTGATTTCGAATATAAAGTTACCAAAATTTTTAGTCAGCATATTTAATAAGCTTCTTTTTTGCCAACATATACCAAGTTATATAATGTGCGAGCTGGTTACACCAAATCTGAGCGTATGCCTAGATCTTTTTTGTACTTTGGTAATGCGGCCGAATTTTGTCAAAAGTTCTTAAAATATAAAAATTTATCCCCTAAACGTCAAAATATTCTTGATAACACCTATCCATTTAAATATAATCTAACTAAAAAATTAAAGGATAAATTTGCTTTACAGGTCGCTAACTGTGCTTAGCCTTTGCATCGCGCAGTTTATTTGCATCGGATTTTTCGGCGAGGGGCTCGTTAGCATCCTGCGTCAAGACGGTTTTAGTTTAGAGCGCGTCGGCGCGCTTAGAGGGCTTGGACTTTTCGCGGTTTTGGCTTTTTTGTGGTCGCCGTTTATCGACGCTATAGCGCTAAAAATAGGCGGTTACAAAAAGATTATCCTAGCCTTTCAGTGCCTTACTTTGGCGATTTTATATGCGGTTTCGCTTCTAAATCCGCGCGACGATTTACCTGCCGTAATCGCTTTAGCGGTGCTTTTGGCCTTTATCTCGGCCACCTGGACGATGACGTCGAACGCATTTTTTATTAAAATTTCAAACAGCTCGAATTTAAGCTTCACAAACGCCCTCAAGCTTAGCGGCGGATTGATAGGACACGTATCCGGTAACGGCCTAACGCTCGTAATCTACGCAAAATTCGGCTGGAGCGAGGCGAATTTATTCTTGACGTCTTTGATAGCGGTTTCCTTGCTTAGCCTTGCTTTCTTTAAAGAGCCTGAGCGCATAAACGTCGGCGAGGGGCTGGATTTTAGGGCGATGTTTGGCTTTTTTAAGGGCAAAAAGGCTTGGCTTAGCGTGCTTTTCGTACAATCTATCGGTATCTGCGCGGCGTTTGGACTGCTTAGCCCGATGCTCGTAGATATCGGCTGGAAGCTGGAAGATATCGGCGAGGTCTTGCACATATATGGCACGATATTTGGCTTCGCGGGTGCGCTCGCGGCGGGCTTTGCGGTAAAAAAGCTAGGCGCTAAAAGAGCCTTTTTATACGCCGTAGCGATGCAGACGCTAGGCATCCTGGCCATCTGGTTACCTATCGGCGGCTGGACGGACCGCACGTCGGTACTTTTTGCTTCGAGCGCGGCGTATGCGGTATATATGGCGCAAGCGACGATAATCTCCACGATGATGATGCAACGTGCCTCTGGACGGCGACCCGCTAGCGAATACGCCGTGCAAAGCAGCCTAAATATGACATTTCAGATATTTTCGTTTTATCTCGGAACGCTTTTGGCGGGGGCATTGGGTTACGGAGCGGTCGTGCTGGGCGCGGCGGCGTTTTGCGTTTTGAGCCTAGTTTATTTTATAAAGATTTATAAATTTATCTAGCGGATTACGATTTTGCGGGATTTAAGTCGCCGTCTAGTACAAAAAAACGGCGTAAATTTTATTCCGCAGAGTTTTGCAAATCGCTTTGCAGATTTAGCCCGCGTCGGCAATGCGGATTAAACGCATGCAATTTAACCCGAACGCAAGGCCGAATTTAAGTCTCTGGCGCAAAAAGGCGGTAAATTTATCCCGAATCAAGCAAAACCTACCCGCAACAGAAAAACCGCAAAACGAGCTTAAATTTACGCTTAAAACGGCGCAAATTTGGCTCGTAAAATTTACGCAAAAGCTAAATTTACAACCTCTCTTTGATGATCTTTAAAAAATCCAAAAGCGCCTTTGCGCTATGATGAGGCGTATCCTGGGCGGCGATTAGTTCGCAGTTCGGTAGCATCCTCGACACTTGCGAAGCGACGGCAAAAGGTACTTCCTCGTCGGCTCTGGAGTGATACATAAGCACGCTTTGCGAGACGTCTTTTAGCTCAAATCCCCACGGCCTAGCTTGGAGCCAGAGGTCAAAGCCGATGCCGTTAAGCTGCGCTTTTATCGCTTCTTTTAGCGCACCCTTAGCCTGCGAGCCGTATTTTTCCCACGCCGTTTGCGCCGTATTTTCAGGCGTATTGTGCGATGCAAAATCATAAATTTCCTTTATGTGCGCATAGTCGGAGTAGCTTGTCAAAAGCTCGGGCGGGGCGTTAAATCCGCTTAGTATAAATACCTTTTTCGCCTCTTCGCCGCAAGCTACTGCCGTAGCGTAGGCGTAAGCCGCGCCCACCGACTCGCCCAGCACGCTAAATTCGCCCAAATTTAACGCCGAGAAAAACTCTTTTAGGCGCAGGGCGAATTTTAAAAAACTATCATCCGCGCTAAAAAGCGAGCTGTTAAAATGCCCGCTTCTATATATCAAAATAAGCCTTATTTGATTTTTATCGCAGAAATTTATCAAGGTATTTTGCGGAAAAATCATCAGCGGATGATGATAAACCAAAACATCTTTAAAATCGCTACCAAAGTCGTCGTAGCTTAGATTTTCGCCGCTTTTAAATTTAAAATTTTTCATCTTTTTCCTTAAAATTTATATTCAAATTTTACGCCGATCTCGCGAGGGTCGGACAGGTAGTGCATAGTGGCGTATTTTACGTCGTTATCTTTGTCGAAAAGATTATTAGCGTAAATATAAACGTTGATATTTTTGTGATTAAAGCCTACTTTTGCATCGACGGTCGCGTAGCCTGCGTTTTCTACGACATTGGCCTTATCGGTATAAAATTTGCTCTGTCCTCGCAAAAATGCCGCCGCGTAAAATCCGCTTGGAGCCTCATATGAAAGCCCTGCGCCATAAGTTAGCCTTGGCGCGTAATAGACGTATTTGCCGCTATAATCGCCCTGTGCGTCTTTGTAGTCTTTAAAGACGCTTTTTGCGTAGCCCAAATTTGCGCTAAGCTTTAATCCGTCCGCCAAAAGCACGGCGCCGTCTAGTTCAAAGCCTTGGGAGCGCGCCTTGCTGGCGTTCTCTGCCACCGTGATATTAGGCGCTACAATGACGCTTACTACTTGCTTGTTTTTGATATCGGCGCGAAAAACGGCGGTGCCTAGCTCAAACCGCTCCCAAGCCCCCTTTACGCCGACTTCGTAGCTAGTCATAGTCTCTTTATCGTACCATTTTTTAGACGTAGGCGAGGCGGCCCAAAAACCGCCCGGCTTATAACCCTTAGATACGCTCGCATACGCCGTAACCTCGTCGTTTATAGCGTATTTTAGTCCAATCTTGGGTGATAGCGCGCTATATGAATCGCTTAAATTTTCGCCGTTCATGCGGTTTTGAAATTTGACACTATCTTTGTCGAATCTAGCTCCCAAAATAACCGAAAAATCAAGCGGCAGATAAATTTCATTATGCGTAAAAACGCCGTAGTTTTTACTTCTGGTTTTGTTATTTTGCAGCGAGCGAATACCGCCGAACATCACGCTGTTTACGCTACTTCGCACGTCTCTTTGCGTAGCGCCCGCTGCAGCGCCTAGGACGAATTTGCCATACGCGTTATCGGCGCTAAATCTAAACTCCTGCGTAAAATCCTTTCTGTCCTCTTTGTAATACACATCCAACAAGGACGCGGGGCGATGATCACCGTCGTAACTACTGTCGTTTTTATAATCCCTGAAAGTCGTAAGCGAAGTAAGGGCATAGTCGCTCGATTTATATTCTGCCTTTAGCGATGCTTCGTAGTTTTTGGCGTTTTCTTCGCCCTCCATGCCGTTGGCGTAGCGCGTTCTATTGGCTGCGCTAGGCAAATTCGATCTTTGCGCGCCGTTAGCTATCTTGTAATGGTTTTGAATAAGATCCACCGTAAGCTCGTCCGTAGGTAAAAATCTAAAGTAAATTTTGCCGTAAAGGGCGTCTTTGTAGTCGTCGCTTTTGTTTAAATTTTCGTTATACATAAAGCCGTTTTTCTTTTCGCTAAAACCGGTAAAACTAGCCAGAAATTTATCCTTTACTATCGCTCCGCCCGCGCTAAAACTAATACCACGCAGGCTATCCTCGCCAAGCTTTAGTCCGATCTTTGCTTGCGGTTCGTTGGTAGGAGCTTTGGAGACCGCATTTATCACGCCTGCGTAGGCATTTTTGCCGTAAAGCGCGCTTTGAGGCCCTTTTAGGATCTCGATACGCTCGATATCCTCCAAAAATACGTAGTTACCGTAAGTGCCAAGATAACTCACGCCGTCCAGATAAAGCCCGACGTTTGGGCTATCAAATGCGTAATCGCTCGTCACGCCGCGCATGATAAAAAGCGAAATGCCTCCGCCTTGCAAAAACGATAAATTTGACGATGCGCTCCTAAGCCCGTTTAGATCCTTCGCTTCTCTAAGCCGCAACTCTTTTTCGTCCAGCACGCTCACCGCAGCCGCCACCTCGCTAGCGTTTTCATCGATCTTTTGAACCGATACGCTGACCTCATCCAACCTCACAGCGGGAGCCGCTATCGCTAGCGCCGCAACCGCACTTAAAAGCAAAATTTTTCTCACTTTAGACTCCTTTTATAATTTCTTTACTTTAAGGATAGTATAATATTTTTGAAATTTATTATCAACCCGAAATTTACAAATGACGGATTTATTTTTATATTTAAAGGAAAAATTTGCGCACGGTATCCGCAGACGTTTTTATGGATAAATTTAATAGCAGCGAAGACGGAGTTTTGGCTGGTCTTGGCGTCAAAATCCGCGCCAAAAATATAGCGCTAAGCGATGAAATAGCCTTCGGCGCGATAAAAATGGACGCCAAAGATGACACCAAAATAGTCGGCGATTTTCACGCTTTGCGGGGCTGCTTTATAAATTTCACCCTACAAGGAGGCATCAGCCTAAGCTCGGCGAATGGCAAAATCGAATACAAAAGCGGACTATCCACGATCAGCTCGGTCGATCTACCAAGCTCGGATCAAGAGATTTACGGCGGCGCGCACGCGGGAATAAATTTATTCCTAGAAAACTCGTTTATGAGCGCAAATTTCGGCGATCTTATCGAGCTTGGCGCAAATAAACTCGTCTCGCAAAACGACACCTGCGCCGTAAATAAAATTTTATTAAACCAAATTTTATCGCTAAACGCCGACGAGCCGCTTGAAAGACTGCTTTTAGAAAGTAAAATTTTAGAGCTTATTTATAACGAATTCAGCCGCCTAAAATGCCCAAATAAGAATGTTATACTAGACGAAGTGGACAAAAACGCGCTACAAAAAGCTAGGCAAATTTTAAGCAAAGATATCAAAAATCCGCCGTCTATAAAAGAGCTTTCAAAACAGGTGCGGCTGAACGAATTTAAGCTTAAAGTCGGCTTTAAAAGTTTGTTTGGGCAAACTCCTTACGAATTTTTACGCGAAGAGCGAATGAAGCGAGCGCTGGCGATGTTGCAAGGTTCAGAGCTAAATATCGCCGAAATTTCGGCTGCGACGGGCTTTAAAAATCAAAGCCACTTCAGCAAGCTTTTTTGCGATTATTACGGCACGGCACCCAAAAATTTGATGAAAAATAGAAAATATTATTATTGATTTTACGAGATTTGCCCGTAAATTTGCCGCAAACGGCGCTCAAAAGCCTGTTAAGATAATATTTCTAGTGATGACCACATATAAAAATATGCTCAAATTAGCAGTGCTTACCAAGGCGTATATTGTACGCCGCCTATGCTTGCAAATCGGAAGCTTTTATAAGCTTTTAACGAATGATCGTTAAAAGCTTCCTATTAAAAAACTTAGACGTTTTATCTACGAAAAATCATTTTCGAGCGATGAAGTTTCGTCTAAGTTTTTATATTTTTCTTTTGCTCGGCCAAAGAAAAATATCGGCCGTCTGCCAAGACCTTACAGCAAACTCATTTGAGTTTGCTAAGTAAGTATTAACATATTGTCTTATGTAGGGGTTGTTTATTCTTGATGTTTTGATAAATGATATCAAGCTCTAAGACTGCATGATGGAATTTGAAGCGATTGTTTTTATTAAGTTAAAGTAAATTTTGGTTTATATGGAAATTTACTTTTATTTTTTTATTTGGTATTTTAGCACAAATTTTAAAATTAAGATGTTGCTAGTATTCTTATAGCATAAATAAGTATTAAAGTAGAGATTGTTTTTGAGCAAGAAATAAGAATCAAAAAGAAGAGCATTTTGTGCGGGGTTAAGATTGTTTAATAAAACAAGCATCGCTATAATATAGCCGTATTCGTTTTCGCAGTCGTATTAAAACCCTCGTTTTAGTTGCGTTTTAAATATGTTCATGCTATAAGAGTCTTACTTTTCCAAATCTTAACTATCGTATCCGCAAGAACGCTGTCTTGAGAATCAACAAAGCTTAATTTTTCTCCTGTATTGACTTGAGTATTTGTTAGATAATTAATCTTACTTACACTATCGCCACTCTTTTGCCGCAAGCTTTTATGTAGTTAAAGAATGTTTTATACTTGATATTATACGCCCCGCTTTCTATTCTAGCTACGGCTGATTGGGTTATGCCCATCCTTTTAGCTACCTCGCTTTGAGTTAGCCCGGCTTCGCTTCTGGCGTCTATTAAAGCTTCTATGGCTTTATATTCGTCCTCCAGCGCATCGTATTGCGCTTTAAATTCCGGATTTTTTAGCTCTTCTTTTAAAACTTCTCTAAAATTAACGGTTCCCATTTTTAAACTCCTTTAATCTTTGTTCTGCCAAATTTAGTATACTTTTTGGCGTTTTTTGCGTTTTTTTAACAAAAGTTAGCAGGATTATTATCCTTTTACCCATTTCATAACAATATATACTTCTAGCTATACCTTCATCAGACTTTATGCGTATCTCAAACAGTCTGCCTTTTAGGCTTTTGGTATACGGCTCTCCCAAGGTATTGCCTCTAGTCTCTAAAAGCTCGAACATTTTATAGCCTCTTTGTCTAAGTCCTACGGGCAATCCCAAGAACTCATCTTTTATGGCTTCGTTTGCAAATTCTACGCTCCACATCGTAACCCTTTTATGCAACTAAGTCTTATTATACCATATATGATATAAATTGCGGTTTGTTTTATGTATTCGTCACAAAAACAAACAGCTTGATATAAAATTATTCATACAACCTCTCCACTATCTCTCTTCCGCTGTCTGGCATCAGCTTGGCGTATCTTAGGGTATGGTTGATATCCGAGTGATTCATCAGCTTTTTTATCGTTAGTATCGGAGTGCCTTCTATAGCAAGATGCGAAGCGAACGTATGCCTAAGGGTATGAATAACTACTCTATTGGTTGCGTCGCTTATATCTAAATTTTGATTAAAAAGCTTATTAAGTAGCGGCTGTAAGACGTTTTGGATAGTGGCTTTGGGTTTTATTTACTAAAAAGTCATTCGGGGATAGGGTGGTATAAATTTGATTGATCATTTCTAACGCTCTTTTGCTTAAAAATCCCGTATACGTGCTCCTTGTTTTAAAATCGCTTATAGTAACTGATTTGGTAGATAGTGCTAAATCCTTTTTCTTAATGTTCAAAATTCCCTCCAGTCTAGCTCCCGTACAAAGCGCAAGCTCAGCGAACAGCCCTAGGGCAAAATCTCCTTTAGCTGCTACTTCTTTGCGTAAAAGTTCTATCTCGATAAGCTCTAAAAATCTCTCTCGTTTGTTATTCGGTTTTTTTAGTTCTATCTTGTATGGGCTAATGTGATTAATGAGGCCTACTTTTATGGCGTGATTAAAAATCGTCCTAACTATACCCATTATGGCATTGATGCGAGATTGCGATAATTTACGTTTGGTTTTAGGGGAGATGATTTGAGAGATATCTTTATGATGCTCGTTTATCGTCTCGGGTGTTATCTGCGTCGTAGTTAGACCCCCTAACTTATCCTTATGGTAAATTTCGTAATCTCGCCTTTGCTCTTTTATGTTGACGGCGTTGCTCGGTTCTTTTTCTAGTTTATGGCTGAAAAAGGCATCTGCGATCTCGTCAAATTTAAGCGAGTTTTTGTTATTCTTGGCTATTATTTTCTTGGATATGCTATCGGGAAGCTCTCCGTTTCTTTGTTTGGCGTCGAATTCTTTCTTTTTGTTATATTCGTAGGTTATATTTACACCTTCGGATTTCGATCCGATTTTGACGTTTGCCTTTTTACCCTCAAGCGTAACTCTCATATAAAAAACTACGTCGCCGCTAGCTAGATTATTAAAGAAAATTCCCGGATATTTATTGACTCCGAACGATGAGTTGTAATTTTTAAGTTTTCCTGCCATAACCCCCTAAATTTGTTCCCTATTTGTTCCCAAAATTTATAAAAATGCATGATATTCTAGTGTAACTTAGAATATGTTTAAGCTATTAAATGGCGTATTTTAGGGATTTATAGAATATTTTGGAGTGTTTAAGAATTATATATTTTTGAACCCAGCATCCGGAGCCATTTATCTTCAAAAATCCTTTTAAAATCTCGATTTTAACG